>DAIOUH010000028.1:0-22263 GCA_036751585.1 Prevotella sp.
CAAATAAACCAATCCTTCGTTGCCCTTTAGTTACTGAACTTCATGCCGTTGGCATCTGCGTCAATTACTATTGGCTTGTCGCGCAGAACCTTCTCCGCCAGTATTTGCTTTGAAAGGTCATTAAGCACATAGTCTTGTATGGCGCGCTTCACAGGACGGGCACCAAACTCAGGATCATAGCCCACGTTGGCGAGCCAGTCAATGGCATTTGGAGTCCATTTCAACGTGAAGCCTTGAGTCTCCAGCATCTTGGCGACACGGTTCATCTGCAATGTCACGACCTTGCCTATCTGCTCTTTCGTCAATGGCAAGAACATTATTATGTCATCTATACGATTGAGGAATTCAGGCCTTATGGTCTTCTTCAGCATATCCATCACGTGGTTGCGCGTGTCCTTGATGACATAATCGCGATTGCTATCGTTCAAGTCGGCGAAACGTGACTGGATATATTGCGAGCCCAGGTTGGATGTCATGATGATGATGGTGTTCTTGAAGTTCACCGTGCGACCTTTGTTGTCGGTCAGTCTGCCGTCATCGAGCACCTGCAAGAGGATGTTGAACACGTCAGGGTGTGCTTTCTCTATCTCATCAAACAGCACCACGCTGTATGGTTTGCGGCGCACTGCCTCGGTGAGCTGTCCACCTTCATCATAGCCAACGTACCCTGGAGGCGCTCCTATGAGCCTTGTCACCGAGAATTTCTCTTGATATTCGCTCATGTCTATTCGCGTCATCATGTTTTCATCGTTGAAGAGGTAGTCGGCGAGAGCCTTCGCCAACTCAGTCTTACCTGTACCTGTGGTACCGAGGAAGATGAACGAGGCAATTGGGCGTTTCGGGTCTTGAAGTCCGGCACGTGAGCGGCGCACGGCGTCTGCCACGGCGTTTATGGCCTCGTCTTGGCCTACTACACGCTTGTGAAGCTCATCCTCAAGATGGAGCAACTTCTCGCGTTCGCTCTGCATCATCCTCGTTACAGGTATGCCTGTCCAGCGACTCACGACCTCGGCAATGTCGTCGGCGGTCACTTCCTCTCTCACGAGACCGTCACCACCTTGAGTGGCATGAAGTTGCAACTGCACGGCGTTGATGTCGTCTTGCAAGCTTTTCAACTTGCCATAGCGTATCTCAGCCACTTTAGCGTAGTCACCCTCACGCTCAGCCTTCTCTGCCTCAAACTTCAGGCTCTCAATGGTTTGCTTGTCCTGCTGAATCTTGTTCACCAGTCCTTTCTCGGCTTCCCATTTTGCCCTGTAAGAGTGCTCTTTCTCTTTCAGCTCGGCTATGTCCTTGTCGAGTTGCTTTATCTTGTCCTCGTCTCCATCACGCTTGATGGCCTCGCGCTCAATCTCAAGTTGCTTGAGTTTGCGTGAAATCTCGTCTAGTTCCTCTGGTTCAGAGTCACGTTCCATACGGAGCTTGGCAGCCGCCTCGTCCATGAGGTCAATGGCCTTGTCAGGGAGGTAACGGTCGGAAATGTATCTTTCCGAGAGTTTCACGGCGGCGATACAAGCGTCATCGGTTATCCTTACCTTATGATGGTTCTCATACCTTTCCTTCAGTCCTCGAAGAATGCTTATTGCGTCAGCCTCGTCAGGTTCGTCCACCATGACGGTTTGGAATCGACGCTCCAGAGCCTTGTCTTTCTCAAAGTACTTTTGGTACTCATTGAGAGTTGTTGCGCCAATAGCCCTCAGTTCGCCTCTTGCCAATGCTGGTTTCAAGATGTTAGCTGCATCCATGGCTCCTTCGCCACCGCCGGCTCCAACAAGCGTGTGAATCTCATCAATAAAGAGGATTATGTTGCCGTTGGCGTTTGTCACCTCCTTAATGACGCTCTTCAAGCGCTCCTCAAACTCTCCCTTGTATTTGGCACCTGCTATAAGCGCGCCCATATCAAGCGAGTAGAGCTGTTTGTTCTTCAAGTTCTCAGGCACGTCTCCACGCACTATACGCTCGGCGAGACCCTCCACGATGGCTGTCTTGCCAGTACCTGGCTCACCTATGATGATAGGGTTGTTCTTGGTGCGGCGAGAAAGAATCTGAAGCACACGCCTGATTTCTTCGTCACGTCCAATCACAGGGTCGAGCTTGCCCTTGCGAGCCTCGTCCACAAGGTTGCGGGCATATTTTGATAGTGCCTGATAGTTGTCGTCAGCGCTTTGGCTTTGCACTTTTTGACCCTGACGCAATTCCTGAATAGCTTTTGTCATTTCCTGCTCGGTGCAACCGGCATCCTTGAGTATACGGCTCACGGTGCTGTTGACCTGCAAGAGGGCAAGCAGTATCGGTTCTACTGAGACGAACTCATCGCCCATCTTTTGGGAGTCTTCCACGGCCTTTTCCAGCACACTGTTGGAGTCGTTGGAAAGGTAAGGCTGACCACCTTCCACTTTTGGCAAGTGTTTCAGTTCCTGCTGTACGAGACTCTCTATTTGCATGGCATTGACGCCAAGTTTCTGGAAGACGAAGTTTGTCACGTCTCTCCCCTTTTGCAAGATGCCCTGCAAAAGGTGCACTGGCTCAATGGCCTGCTGGTGAGCCATCTGAGCGGTGTTCACAGCCTCTTGGATGGCTTCTTGAGCTTTGATTGTAAATTTGTCGAATGTCATATTTCTTCCTTTCTTTTATTTTCATGTTTGTGTTACACCCTCATTATATCAAAGGACGTACCTAAACCTTGAATATGACAATATGTCATTAAAATATACCATTTTGACAGTCTTTGCATAGGTAAAAGTTGTGGACGAGTCAACTTTATGTCCGTAATTTTTGATTATTAATCAAATTGTGTTACCTTTGCCTTCATTAATTACCAAAAACTGAATAAGATGACAAAAGCTATCATTACTGTTGTAGGAAAAGACACGGTGGGAATCATTGCGCACATTTGTTCCTACCTTGCCGAGAGCAACATTAACATTCTTGACATTAACCAAACCATCGTTCATGGCTTTTTCAATATGATGATGATTGTCGATTTATCACAGAGCGGCAAGTCATTCGAGACGATAAGCTCCGAACTTGACGACGCTGGCAAGGAAAAAGGTGTGCAAGCCAAGATTCAGTTGGAAGCCATCTTTGATAAGATGTATAGAATTTGACACGGTAACACCGTGCGAATGGTAATTCTTGAAAGATAAGTTATGATTACAGCTTCAGAAGTTCTTGAAACCAAGCGAATGGTTGAGCAGGACAACCTTGACGTGAGAACCATCACCATGGGCATTAGTCTGCTCGACTGCGCAAGCTCCGACTTGAAAGAGACTTGCGACAAAATATACAAAAAGATAACAACCCTTGCCAAAGACCTTGTCAAGACTGGTGAAAGCATCTCGCGCGAGATAGGCATTCCCATTGTGCACAAGCGTGTCAGCGTCACGCCTGTGTCATTGGTTGGAGCGGCTTGCTGCAAGACCATCGACGACTATGTGGCGATAGCCAAGACACTTGATGATGCCGCAAAAGAGATTGGCGTCAACTTCCTTGGCGGATTCTCTGCCATAGTGAGCAAAGGCATGACACCCAGCGAGGAATTGCTCATCCGCTCTATCCCAAAGGCTCTCGCTGCCACTGATGTGGTTTGCTCAAGTGTCAATGTTGGTTCCACTAAAACCGGCATTAATATGGATGCAGTGCGTTTGATGGGCAGCATTGTCAAGGACAGTGCTGAGCTGACCAAGGATAAGGACTGCATAGGCCCTGCCAAGTTGGTGGTATTCTGCAACGCGCCAGACGACAACCCCTTTATGGCAGGCGCGTTTCATGGAGTGAGCGAGGCCGATGCCATCATCAACGTGGGCGTATCGGGTCCTGGCGTGGTGAAAGCGGCATTGGAGCAGATGGATGCAGAATGCCGTAAAGCCAATGGTGATGACAAGTCAGCCACGTTTGAGACACTTTGCGAGACCATCAAGCGCACCGCATTTAAGATAACGCGTGTTGGACAGTTCGTGGCGCAAGAGGCCAGCCGCAGACTCAACGTGCCTTTCGGCATAATAGACCTGTCCTTGGCACCGACACCGGCGGTGGGCGACTCTGTTGCCGACATCCTTAAATGTATTGGCGTGGAGCAGCCTGGCGCACCTGGAACGACCGCGGCTCTTGCCCTACTCAACGACCAAGTGAAAAAAGGCGGAATCATGGCCAGCTCTTACGTTGGCGGACTGTCTGGAGCCTTCATACCGGTAAGTGAAGATCAGGGAATGATTGACGCTGTGAATGCTGGTGCCCTGTCGATTGAGAAACTTGAGGCAATGACTTGCGTTTGCTCTGTCGGGCTTGACATGATTGCCATTCCGGGCGATACGCCTGCCACTACCATTTCAGGCATTATTGCCGATGAGGCAGCCATTGGCATGGTCAATCAAAAGACAACAGCCGTGCGCATAATACCGGTTATTGGCAAGCATGTGGGTGAGACCATTGAATGGGGAGGCCTTTTGGGTCACGCGCCAATAATGCAAGTAAACAAGTTCTCAAGTCAGAGGCTTGTCAATCGTGTAGGCCGCATACCCGCACCTATCCACTCGTTTAAGAATTGATGTATGGATTGGATGATAATGGATTAATATATTCTTACATCAGAGATTATCGCGCCGCCTGCCGACTCGTTGAGACGGCGGACGAGTTGCGAGCGCATCATACTCAAATCCTGCCTTAGGGCGGGATTTGTTATTTTCACGAAAAGCACTTGGTTCTTTATGAACTTCTCGGCGGTGTATTGGGCGACAGCCTTGCCCGTCACCTCGCCCCAAGCGTCCACCACTCGCTTCTGAAGAAGAGGAGTCTCCAATCCCTCGTTGCGGATGAATTGGCGTAGCAAATCGCCCAATGGCTTCACATCTCTTTTGAACATGTGTGTCCTCTGTTTAGTTTAATTTGCCCTTTCTGTTATCTCTCCGTCGTTAACGTCAAACAGTTTGTAGTCAACGTCGGCATGGCTTAGAATCTTGTCGAGGTGCTCCCTATTGGTGTCGGTTATGAAAATTTGCCCGAAACTATTGTCGGCTACCAAGTGTATGATTTGCTCCACGCGGTTGGCATCGAGCTTATCGAAAATATCGTCAAGAAGCAGCAACGGCATCTTCCCGGCCATCTTCTGTTTAAGGTAAGCAAACTGCGCGAGCTTCAACGCCAATACGTACGTCTTTGTCTGCCCTTGGCTGCCTTCGCGACGAATTGGGTAGCCGTCGATAAGCATTTCAAGGTCATCGCGATGAGTGCCATGAAGACTATAGCCTACCGCCCTGTCTCTGAACCTGTCGCGTTGTATTACCTCTAACAGTGGTCCACGCTGGCAATGAGACACGTAGCGGAGCGACACGTTCTCGCGCCCACCTGATATTTGAGTGTATGCCTGCTGAAAAGTCGGGGTGATGTCGTTCACGAGCTCGTCTCTTTTCTTATACACAATCTCGCCATTCCTTGCCATCTCTTCTTCAAGGAGCTGCATTAGGGTCATGTCTGGCTCTTGTGCCGATTTCAAGAGGACGTTGCGTTGTTGCAATGCCTTGTTGTATCTGTTCAGTGCCTCAATGTAGCTGTTGTCAAGTTGCGCTATCACCACATCGAGGAGTTTCCTCCTCTCCTCGCCTCCCCCCGTCACGAGGCTGTTGTCGGCAGGCGAGATAAATACGAGCGGTATCATGCCGATATGCATTGACAATCTCTTGTAATCCTTTCCGTTGCGCTTGAAGTGCTTGTGCTTGCCACGCTTCATGCCAGCATAGATGCGTTCCTCGGTAGCGTTCTCGGAGAGATAGTCGCCTTCAATGACAAAGAAGTCTTGATCATGGTTTATGACCATGCTGTCAAGGTTGGTGAAGCTGCTATGGCAAAAGGACAGAAAGTATACCGCGTCGAGCAAGTTGGTCTTCCCCACTCCATTGCTTCCCACAAAACAATTCAGTTTTTGTGATAGCGTGAGGTTGGCTTGCAGGATATTCTTATAGTTGATTATTGAAATTTTCTTGAGTATCATAATTACCGGCAAAGGTAACTTAAATATGCGACAAACCTACTCTTTTGTATCACAAAATAAAAAAAGAGCTTTATAAATTTCAATGTTTGAATAAAAATGACTAATTTTGCCACGCATTAAGTATAGGCAAACTAAAAAGAAAAATAACAAATAAAAATAATGGCAAACAACAACGAAAAGGAGACTTTTGATGCATCCGTAAAGTCGGAGGCATTTTTCGAAAAGAACAAGAAGATTATCAGTGGTGTCATCATTGCCGTAATCGTCATTGTGGCAGGTGTAATCTGCTACAACCAGTTTATCGGCGGTCCTCGTCAGGAGCAGGCAAGCACGGCTTTGTCTCGTGGTCAGGAGTATTTCAATGCCGACCAGTTTGACAAGGCTCTTAATGGTGATGGCGCTGGATATGCTGGTTTCGTGAAGATCGCCAGCGACTACGGCAGCACGGATGCCGGTAACCTCGCCAATCTTTATGCCGGTCTTTGCTATGCCAACCTCGGCAAGTGGCAGGATGCCGTGAAATACCTTGAGGACTATTCGCCTAAGGGTGATGCCATGATTAGCCCTGCTGCTATTGAGGCATTGGGTAACGCTTACGCTCATGTTGGCCAGATAGACAAGGCTATCAGCACTCTCAAAGAGGCTGCGAGCAAGGCCGATGCAAAGGCTGACAATGGTACAAACAACAGCCTTTCACCTACGTTCTTGCTGCAGGCTGGTGAGTTGCTTGAGTCACAGAACAAGGTGGACGATGCCAACAAGCTTTATCAGGACATCAAAAAGAAATATGTCAACTCGGCTCTCGTTCAGAGCAACGACATAGACAAGTACATCGAAAGGACAACCAAGTAATGGCAACAGAACTTCATAATCTTACTGATTTAGGCGACGTTAACATTCCTGACGCAAGCAATATGAATTTCGGTATCGTGGTTGCCGATTGGAACCACGAGATTACCGAAGCATTGCTTCAAGGCGCGGTGGATACTCTTGAGCAGCATGGGGCTCTCACCGAGAACATCCATGTCAAACATGTACCTGGCAGTTTTGAGCTTATTTACGGGGCTCAGCAGATGAGCAAGAACGATGGCTTTGACGCCATCATCATCCTTGGATGTGTCATTAGGGGTGAGACGCCTCATTTCGATTACATTTGCCAAGGTGTTACCTATGGTATAGCTCATCTCAATGCCACGCAGAACATTCCTGTCATCTATGGTCTGCTTACCACCAACGACCTGCAGCAGGCAAAGGAGAGAAGTGGCGGAAAACTGGGAAACAAAGGTGCTGAATGTGCCGCCGATGCCATCATGATGGCTAAGTTCTAAAGCAATTATTACTATTTCTTATGCGTTTATACGAACTTCTTCAAGCCTACGAGTTTGACGAAATTATGCCTGTTATCGTCGATATGTTCCCTGGAACTGGAAAGTTTCGTGAACAGTTGCGTGAGGCGTGGGACGATTTACTTGACATGAGACCAGTGCCATCCAAGAAAGAAATCAAGTATAAGTTCATGAAAGGCGCCAATGATGATGAACAATACATAGGCGCGGATGATCATGACTTTGACACCACCTGGGAGGTCATTATCGGTAAAAACGTTAGTAGGGACAAAGGTGTGGATCTTAATGATGCTGAGGTACTTGCCAATTGTTTGGTAAATATCTGTTTGATAGGAAAGCATCCCAAGAGCTTTGAGACATCTTATAGGATTCTCTCAACGCCAGATAGATAACATTAAGAAAAACATGATATTATGGAAAGCGAGTAAGAGAAAATCTTACTCGCTTTCTTCGTTATTGCTTTTCGCTATCGATATGCCACCAAGGTGACTTACGGTTATGTCGAGTGAGGCGAAATCATCAATCGAGCGGTCAGGATTTCCTATGCTTGCGGCGAACTTCAAGTTCTCTCCTTCCACCTTTTCCAATATTATGCCTATCAGTGCACCCTGCGTATAATAGTTGTTGTCCACATAGTTCTTAAAGTCAGACTTCGTGAAAGTGCGGTTAAAGAATGAAGAGCCGTCTGCGCGTATGATATTGATGTTCACGCGGTTGTCATAATACCTTGTCTCGCCATCGGTTGCCAATGGCAGTGAAGTATCGCATTTCACGGTTACCCTTACCGTGTATTTTCCCCCTACCCAACTGATGTTGCTGTTTCTTACGACATCGCCTATGACGCGTGGCTTGTGTTGAGTGTTGACGATGATGGGCTTGTGCGCAATAATGATATTACTTTGAGGCTTGTCCTTGCATGACGTTATACCCACGAGAAGCAGTGGCAAACTGTAAATTATTGCTTTATTCATTTTATTTTTCTTGCTCAAACTTAATTTGTAGGTGCAAAGTTAATAAAAATGTAGATTATTTTTTATCTTTGCGGTGTTATAATCTCAGAAAAACAGCCATGAACATCATTAAGGAAACCGCGCTTTTCACTTGTAGCCTTTGCTTGCTCTGCCTTGTCACCGCGTGTGGCGGCCACAAGGCAGGAAAAGCTGAAAACACGGAAAAAGAGGATACCATGGAGGTGCTTGCCACGAATATTTCTGCTTGCTCAAGGCTTTACACGGCTCAATATGACGTGCGCAAGATAATGGTTTATACTGACACGACTACCATCAGCGGCAATTTCCTTAATCACCACCTTAGGGTCCCCTTGCCGTTGAGTGACCGCAAGATAGCCATTCCCATCTCTGCCACGGCGAAGGCTTTTATTGACCTCGGGAAGATAAAGCGCGAGAATATTATCAAACGCGGAGACAGATTGGAGATTATTCTCCCCGACCCTGAAATAGTGCTCACGTCAACTGCCATTGACCACAAGGGCGTGAAGCAAAAAGTGGGCTTGCTTCGCCACAACTTCACCGATGATGAGTTGACCCGTTTGCAGCGTCAAGGGCGGAATGAGATTATAGAAAGTCTTTCGAGGACAAACATTATCAAGGACGCTCAACAAGGTGCCGCGAGGCTGATTGTGCCCATTGCGACACAGTGTGGATTCACTGAGGGCAATGTCACGGTTACGTTCCGCAAGAATTTTCGCCCTGGAGACATCGATACTCTTATCCGCCAGCTAAACTAAAACTCGCCATGAAAAAAATCAAAAACATACTCCTGCTATTCGTCATCTTGCTTGTCTTGGTTTGCTTGCTCGTGTTGTTTTTCAACATCAACAAGCAACCTCTTGTCAGCGTTGATGCAAAGGGCAACACCGTGCCTACGCCCATGGAAGTGGAAAACGTGAGAAGCATAGGTCAATGGGAATTCCTGACATTGAGCGATGAGGAAATCGCGGATACCGTGCGTCATGGTTTCTTTGGCGATGATGAGCTTTCGCGTATCTATTATGGCACGCTTCGTCTTGGCTCTGACCTTGCAAAGGCTGGGGACGGCTTCGTGCGCGCTGACAAAGACTCGGTTGTGGTCACGCTTCCGGGGATAACGTTGCTTGACAACCATTTCCTTGATGAGGCTCGCACAAGGTCATTGATAGAGGACGGCAAGTGGAGCGAGGCTGACCGAGCTGCCTTGACACGGAAGGCTGAGAGGATGATGCGCAAACGGTGCCTCACTAATGAGAACCTTCAAAAGGCGGCTGATAACGCACGCGTACAAGTGACGGCTCTCTTTCATGCCATGGGCTACAAGCATGTGAAGGTAAATGTTGGAAAATAGGCAAGAAAAATATTAAATAGTTTGTCTACTGTCCATTAATTTGTTATTTTTGCATTAGATAAGTTGCACTTGTTTGCATTATTATCTTTGCAAGAAGAAAATAGTTATAATATGAGCACTGTTATTTATCCGAGTCCTATTTACGGACCAGTTCATAGTCGCCGTCTCGGACTTAGCCTTGGCATAAACCTCATGCCAGACGACGGCAAGATATGCACTTTTGATTGTCTGTATTGCGAGTGTGGGTTCAACGCCGATCATCGCACGCGCTCCCACTACCCGACGCGTGAGGTTGTGGCAGAGGCATTGGAAAAGCAATTGATAAAGATGCACAACGACAACGAGCATCCCGACGTGCTCACCTTCGCTGGCAATGGTGAACCTACGGGCAATCCCCATTTTCCAGAGATAATAGACGACACCGTGATGCTTCGCGACAAGTGGTGCCCTGACGCTAAAATCAGCGTGTTGAGCAACTCCACGTTTATCTGTCGCGAGAACGTGAGGAAGGCCTTGATGAAGGTGGACAACAACATCCTCAAGCTCGATACCGTTAATGCCGACTACATAAGAAAGGTGGACCGCCCTACCCAACTCACATACGATGTGAACAAAATCATGGATTACATGAAGTGGTTTGAGGGGCACATCATCATTCAGACAATGTTCATGAAGGGCGATGGCACCGACAACACGGGCGATGAGTTTGTGATGCCGTGGCTGGATGCCGTGAAAGACATTAAGCCGCAGGAGGTCATGGTGTATACCATCGACCGCGAGACACCCGACAGAAAACTTCAGAAGGCCACTCACGAAGAACTAGACCGCATCAAGAATTTGGTCATCGCGGCGGGCATACCTTGCACTGCCTCATATTGATAACATACATTGATATATTATTATTGAAACAGAATAATGGAATCAGAACTCTATAAGAATCGTAGCCTTGGCAGGTGCCTAAGTGATGCCTACAACCTGTATCGTACCAATTTCAAGACCATCGTTCGCAGGCTATGGTTGCCCGCGCTCGTCTTGTCGCTTTTGACGGCTGCCGTGTATTCGGTGAGCTCTAATGTGGCAATGGCGCTGACCTCTGCCGACTTGAGTGTTGGCAGTTGCATCTCTGTTGCCGTATTGGGACTTTTGAGCGTGTGCGCTTATGTTTGGTTCTTTACCATCGTTATAAGCCTTCTCAACGGCAAGAGCGTGAAGGCCAATTTGCCGCGCATGATACGTCTTGCCCTCACCCTTTTTGGCTTGACGATAGTGGTGTGTGTGTTCGTCGCCTTGGGCGGAGTAGCCACGGCTAAGGCAAAGCCTAATGCCATACCATTGTATTCCGGTGTCTTGGGCGGAGTTATTGCCTGCATTGTCGTATGTGTCTTGTTGCTTCCGCTCTGCTATTCCATTATGAAATATTGCGTTGAGACAGACGAGAAGGTCATGGACATATTCAAGCGCCACTACTTGGCAGGTTGGCGTCAATGGGGCTTCTTGTTTATCATCGCTTTGCTCGTGGGCATCATCGTGATGGTCATCGACACGCTTGTCGGTTTGCCAAACAATGTCCTTTCGCTTGCGTCAGGCATGAATCATGTCAGCATGATGGAGGGCGACTTCCCTGCCTTGCCTACAGGTTTCGGCTTGCTGGCCTTTCTCACTGCCGCTGTTTGCACGTTTGTCATGACCTTTGTCAGACCGTGGGTCGTCTTCGTCTTTTATTATGCTTACGGTTGCATCGACGAGAAGGAAAACGCGAGAAAGGCATTGAAGAAAGTAGAAGCGAGCCAGATGACCGATGCAAAGCACGACAGTTTAATGGGTGATTTTGAAGAAGTGAAATAGAATGAAGAAGTGAAATAAATGAAGAAACAACGCATACTTTTTATAGATCGCGATGGTACGCTTATCGAGGAGCCAAGCGATGAGCAGATAGATGGCTTCGAGAAGTTGAAATTTGTGCCAACGGTCATCCGAAACTTGGCGTTCATAAAGCATCACCTCGACTATAAACTTGTTATGGTGAGCAACCAAGACGGTCTCGGCACCAGTTCCTTCCCCGAAGAGACTTTTTGGCCTGTTCACAATTTTGTGCTGGAAACGCTTAAAGGTGAGGGTATCACCTTCGACGACATATTGATAGACCGCCATTTTCCCGAGGACAATTCCCCCATGCGCAAGCCTGGCACGGGCATGGTAGAGAAATACATTAACGACCCTGCTGTGGACATTGTCGGAAGCTATGTCATTGGCGACAGGGAGAGCGATGCCCAACTCGCCAAGAACATGGGCTGCAAGTCGCTCATTCTTGGTAAGGACGGCATGACATGGAGCAAGATAGCCGAGATTCTGTTTGCCGGCGAGCGCATAGCCGAGGTGCACAGGGTGACAAGGGAGACTGATGTCTACGTGCGCCTGAACCTTGATGGCTCAGGCAAGTGCGATGTCTCCACTGGCCTTGGCTTCTTCGACCACATGCTTGAGCAGATTGGTCACCATGGCATGATAGACATTACCGTTCACACCAAAGGCGACCTATACGTGGATGAGCATCATACGATAGAAGACACGGGGCTTGCCTTGGGCGAGTGCATACTCAAAGCCCTTGGCGACAAGCGCGGCATAGAGCGTTATGGTTTCTGCTTGCCGATGGACGATTGTCTCTGCCAGGTTGCTCTCGATTTCGGTGGCCGTCCATGGCTTGTATGGGATGCCGAGTTCAAGCGAGAGAAGATTGGCGAGATGCCTACGGAGATGTTTTTCCATTTCTTCAAGAGCTTGAGCGACGCTGCCAAGATGAACCTCAACATCAAGGCCGAGGGCACCAATGAGCACCACAAGATAGAGGGGATATTCAAGGCTCTGGCGCGCAGCCTCAAGATGGCAGTGAGGAGAGACGTCAACCACTTTCAATTGCCGTCGTCGAAAGGTGTGTTATGATTATTCCTCATCGTGCCCTATCGTGAGCTGCATGAGGTCATAATATGAGCCGTTGTAGATGTTAAGGTCCACGTTGCCCTTTATTCCAGGCAACACGCCAGTGTCAGTGTGTTGCCAAAACTTCCATTTGCCCTTATACTCCACCTTGTCCACATAATAGTGGGCTATCCAATAAGGGTAGTCGTTGAATACCGAATCGGACAAATACTTCTCCTTGAAGTTGTGGTATGTGTAGATTATCGGTTTCACGTGGTATTTGTCTTCCACTATGTGCAGCCACGCCAGCACGTCGGTTTGGAAGTCTTCCACGCTCTCGTCGGCAGGTTTATGCTCGATGTCGAGCACTGGTGGCAAGTCACCATTTTCGAGATGCACCTTGTTCAAGAAGAAATATGCTTGCGAGCGAGCCGACGACTTAGTGCTCCAAAAATGATATGCTCCACGAATGAAACCATATTCGCGGGCTTGGTAGAAATTGTCGGCGAAGTTGGGATCAACCTTTGTTGACCCTTCTGTTGCCTTTATTATGATGAAACGCAGAGGACAGCCGTCTATGAGCGCGTTGGAGCGCAGCCTGTCCCAGTTTATCTGTCCTTGGTATCGTGATATGTCTATTCCGTGTATCTCGTAACCCTCAGGGTATTTGGCGTCACCATAGAAAGCGCGCCACCTGAAGCCTGTCGGACCCACAAAGAAGTACCAAAAAGCCCAGATATACAATGCCATCACGACAAGACCGCCAAAGACCCACGCCTTGCCGTTTTTCCTCTTGAAAAATCTCTTAAAATCAAAAGAAGCCAATCCGTGCCGGTTGTGTGGTCTTCGCCTGTAACTACGGGAAGACGCGTACCGCTTACGGATTGGCTTCTTATTACGCATTAAATTGGTTTACTTGTTTTTCTCAGCGTTCTCCAACGACAGCGTTCTGGTGTCACGGTCGCACACCTCAGCCGGGCCCCAATACTGGATAGGGCCAGGATAAACGAAGCATGTGTTGTTTGCCCACTCGTCGCGGTGAGCGGCGAAAGCCTTGAAAGGAGCACCATCGAGCTCCACGAGAGCCTTGCGAATGACAGGCTTCATCTCGCCGTTGCGGCGCTCCATGTTCATCATCATGGTGATTGGCACGCCACCAGCCTTCCACTCGTCCGTGGGAGCTGACAGGTTCTTCACGATAGCCATGTATCCGGTCTTGCCGTTGGCGATGAGGTTGGCGGCGCTCACGCCGAGAGCGTAGCAGTAGTCGGCATCGAAGTTTGAAGGAGCCGCGCAACGGCCTTCATAGCCGAAGAAGTGGTGCTGAGCGGCGAACTTGCCGTTGTACTTGCCAGCCTTCTTCCACTCGGCGAGCTTGGCGCCCACCATGTCGGAGATGAGCTTCTCGGTCTCGATGAGAGACACCTGCACGTTTCCGTGAGGGTCGCGGTCGAGGGAGAGCTGGCGAGCCACACCCTCAGGAAGGGTAGCGAATGTCTCGGCGTTCTCCTTGCTCAGGTGAGCGATGATATATTCGCGCTGTGCGTCCTTGTCGAGGTTCTTGTAGTCGTTGCCATGGGCTGCGAGCAGGTCGTTGAGCTCGTCGATAAGACGGCCAATGGCAGGGATGAACTCGATGAGGCCCTCTGGGATGAGCACCACGCCGAAGTTGTTGCCTTCCTCGGCACGCTTTGCCACGGCTGAGGCAATCTGCTCAACAATCTGGTTGAGGGTCATGTCCTTTGCCTGAATCTCCTCGGAGATGAGGCAGATGTTTGGTTGTGTCTGCAGTGCGCACTCCAATGCGATGTGCGAAGCCGAGCGGCCCATCAGCTTGATGAAGTGCCAGTATTTGCGTGCTGAGTTGGCGTCACGCTCGATGTTGCCGATAAGCTCAGAGTATACCTTTGTGGCGGTGTCGAAACCGAAGCTGGTCTCGATTTGGTCGTTCTTCAGGTCGCCGTCGATGGTCTTCGGGCAGCCAATGACCTGCACGCCATATTTCTTTGCGGCATAGTATTCAGCCAGCACGCAAGCGTTGGTGTTGGAGTCGTCTCCGCCGATGATGACGATGGCCTTGATGTTGAGCTCGCGGATGATTTCCAAGCCTTTTTCAAACTGGTCTACTTTCTCCAGCTTTGTGCGGCCAGAGCCGATCATGTCGAAGCCGCCGGTGTTGCGGTATTGGTCCACGAAGTCCTCGGTCAGCTCCACGTAGTTGTGGTCAACGAGGCCGCCAGGACCCATCAGGAAACCATATACCTTGTTGTTCTTGTTCATCTTCTTCACGGCATCATAGATACCGCAGATGACGTTGTGTCCACCAGGAGCCTGGCCGCCAGAGAGGATGACACCCACGTTCATCTCGTTAGTGGCTTCCTTGTCGCCAGGTACGAATTCTATCAAAGGCATTCCGTATGTGTTGGGGAAAAGCTCCTTGATTTCTTTCTGGTCACCTACGCTCTGTGTAGGCTCGCCTTCCTTGACTTTGACGGCACCCTGCAGGCCCTTGGGGAGTTTGGGCTGATACTGCGCGCGTGCTTTCTGCAAAAGACTTGTCTTCATTGATTTGAAAATTGATTGAATTTAATGGATTTCCAATTGCAAAAGTAGCGGTTTTAGCCGAAATAAGGAAAGAAATAGCCAATAAAATATATTTTTATCACTTTTTTAGAACACATCTTTTTTCAGTTACAATATTTTTCCCTATCTTTGGGCATGAAATCAATCTTAAGTTAACAAACCACCTTTTTATTATGGCAAATAAAAGACAATTGAAGCGCACTATCAATTATATCACGAGTGAGCTTTTCGCGGAAGCAATGGCTGCCGTGATTTATAGCGGCAAGGACAACAAGGACGAGGGCGACAACGTTCTCGCCTCCATCATCCTCATGCGCGACGATTTCATCTCTCGCGTCTCCCACCCAGAGCCGGGCATGGCGGCAAGCAAGTATTACGGTGCCCTTGTCAAGGATTTCAACAACGCCATGGCAGAGACGGTCGACAACATATCTAATTTGGGATAATCTTTTTTTTCATGCTGAAGAAATTTTGTGGATGGCTTCTGTTCAAGTGCCTTGGATGGAAGCTAAATGTCACTGTTGACCTTCCCGACAAGTTCATCATAGCCCTCGCTCCCCACACGAGCAACTGGGACTTCATCCTTGGCGAGCTGTATATGCACTCGCAGGGATTGAAAATCAACTTCCTCATGAAGAAGGAGTGGTTCAAGGGTCCACTGAAGCCGCTGTTTCTCAAGATGGGCGGCATACCGGTTTACAGGTCCAAGCACACCAGCCTCACCGACAACCTCGCTGCGGAGGCAAGCAAGCGAGACCAGTTCAAGTTGTGCGTCACGCCTGAGGGCACGCGGTCGCTCAACCCCGATTGGAAGCGTGGCTTCTATTTCATTGCCCTCAAAGCCAACATTCCCGTCTTGCTCTATGGCGTGGACTACGAGCGCAAGCTCATACAGTGCACCAAGAGCTTCGTGCCATCTGGCGACGTGGACAACGAGATGAGGATGGTGAAACACTATTTCAAGGACTTCAAGGGCAAGCGTCCCGAGAAATTCACCATTGGCGAGGAATGACCGTATGAAGAGGATATTGTCATTGTGCTTGGGCATGTGCCTGACCGTCGGCGGCGCGCGGGCCGTGCAGAGGGGCTTGTGGGGAGACATCTGCTATCATGGCGCCCCGTGGGTGACCAATGCCTCCTCGCTCGTTGATGCCCCGCTCGGCTTGCAAGGTCGGCACCTGTCGGTGTGGGCGTCACACGGAAGGTATTTCGACAACAACCGCGGACAGTGGAAATGGCAGCGACCCATGCTCTTCTCCACCACCGAGGACCTCTTCACCCAGACCATCGTGGTGCCTTACCTCATACCCATGCTGGAGCGTGCTGGAGCCAACGTCTTCACCCCACGCGAGCGCGACTGGCAGCAGATGGAGTATGTCGTTGACCCCGACGGGGGATTGAACGCCTCGGCCTCGTGCTATAGCGAGTATTCCGACAAGTGGAAGTCCACCGACCAACCAGGCTTCGCCGCTCATGCCGGCACCTACCACGACAACGAGAACCCCTTTGAGGCTGGCGGGTCAAGGCAAATCAAGGCAACGAGGAAGGCTGGCAAGGCTTTCGTGAAGTGGCAACCCTATTTCCTCAAGAAAGGAAAATATGCCGTCTACGTGAGTTATGCCACGGTGAAAAAGAGCGTCGATGACGCCCACTACACGGTGTTCCATCAAGGCATGGCCACCGAGTTCAGGGTGAACCAGCGCATGGGCGCTAACACGTGGGTCTATCTCGGCACCTTCATGTTCGACGAGGGCAGCAGCGTGGACAACTGCGTGATGCTGTCCAACCAAAGCCGAAAGGGTGGCGTTGTCACAGCCGATGCCGTGAGGTTCGGCGGTGGCATGGGCAACGTGGAGCGTGGTGGCGCGGTGAGCGGTTATCCGCGTGCCATAGAGGGCGCGCGATATTCAGCGCAGTGGGCAGGTGCGCCATACAATGTCTATGGAGGACGACACGGCACCGACGACTATGCCGACGACATAAACTCACGCTCGCTCATGACCAACTGGCTCTCTGGCGGCTCGGTCTACAACCCCGTGGAGGATGGCAAGGGCGTGCCGATAGAGCTTTCGCTCGCCGTCCACAGCGACGCTGGCTTCAACCCCGACGGCAAGACACGCTGGGGAAGTCTCGCCGTGTGCACAACCGATTTCAACGACGGGCAGTTGGCGAGCGGTGTCACGCGACAGGCATCGAAGATATTCGCGCGCGACTTGCTCAACAACCTCGTGAGCGACTTGAGCCCAAAGTACCAGGCATGGCCCAAGCGATACCTGTGGGACAGAAACTATTCGGAGACGCGGCTGCCTGCCGTGCCCTCCGCCATAATAGAGACCATGTCGCACCAGAGCTTCCCCGACATGCTGCTGGGGCAAGACCCTAACTTCCGTTTCGACCTCGCGCGCTCGCTCTACAAGACCATGGCGCGCTTCGTCAACGGCATGCATGGTGAGCCCACGGTGATAGAGCCCTTGCGACCACTCAACCTCAGCGTGGGTCTCGACAAGGACAAGGCCACCGTGAGCTGGACACCGCAGAAAGACCCAATGGAGACCACCGCCACGCCCACATACTATATTGTGTACACCGCGGTGGGTAAAGGCGCGTTCGACAACGGCACGCGCACCGACCGCCCGTCTTTCTCGCTCGACATTGAGCCAGGGGTGCCCTACCACTTCAAGGTGACGGCGTGCAACCTCGGCGGCGAGAGCTTCCCCTCGGAGGTGGTGTCGGTAGTGAGTGAGCCCGGTGCCACGAAGACGGTGCTCGTGGTCAATGGCTTCCACAGGCTGTCGAGTCCAGCCGTCATCAACAATGGCCGTCAAGGTTTCGACTTGGATGCCGACATGGGTGTCACCGAGGGCGTCACGGCTGGATGGGGCGGAAAGTTCATTGCCGGCAACGACTTCAACTACGTATCCGAGCACGCCATGGCCATAGCCTCCGCCCACAAATACAACGTGGTGAGCTGTTCGTCGCATGCCGTGGAGACTGGCATAGTGGACATCGACCGCTACGATGCCGTTGACCTCGTGCTCGGACTGGAAAAATACACGTCCAACCAAACGAGATACTACAAGACGTTCTCGCCCGTGATGAAGCAGACGCTCGCGCGCTATCTCGCTGGTGGCGGCAAGCTGCTCGTCAGTGGTGCCTACGTGGGCGCGGACAACGCCGAGAGCGGTTCCGACAATGCCGAGAGCGCTCAAACTGGACGCGACTGGCTTGCTCATACCTTGCACGTCTGCTGGGACGGAGCCGCGAGGACCGACACCATCAACGGCATAAGCGGATTGGGCATCAACGGCATAGGCATTTACGACAAGCCTAACCCCGACCACTATTGCGTGCAATTCGCCGACAAGCTCTCTCCCACCCCAGAGGCTTTCACCGCCATGCTCTATGCCGACGGCATGCCTGCCGCCGTGGGGTTCGATGGCAAAGACTCTCGCACCTTCGTCATGGGATTCCCCTTCGAGAGCATCACCGACAGGCAGGTGCAAGCCAACATCATGCGAGGCATACTCGCGTTTCTCTTGAAATGACAACAAAAAAAGACATATAACCATTTTAACTCTTTTAATCATGAAAATACAAGCGAACCCATCCGGAACACGAAGCATCGAGGTGAGCGAGAAGCACCTCGCCACGATAGACAAATATTCACTTCTCCGCAACCTCATCGACAGCAACGGCATCATCGACGAGGCCGTGCTCGACAAGCTCAAGCTCAACGTGCGCGCGCTCCTCGAAGGCTCTGAGGGCTCCGACCGCGACCTGCTCGACCTCTGCCTCGACGTGCTCTACAACAAGAACATGAAGGCGTTTGGCCTCCACGAGCTCGTGCTGCTCTACATCAAGTGGAAAAACGAGAGCCAGGACAAGCAGGGCGACGACGCTGGCGAAGTGAACGACTGAGCCTTATGCCAAGCAATCAACAGCCATACCCACGGCTCACCGACTTCCTGCCCACCACGAAGAAGGAGTGTGAGCTGCGAGGATGGACACAACTTGACGTCATTCTCTTCTCGGGCGACGCCTACGTGGATCACCCCGCTTTCGGGGCGGCTGCCGTGGGGCGTATCATCGAGGCGGCGGGATACAAGGTGGCGATAGTGCCGCAACCCGACTGGCACGGCGACTTCCGCGACTTCAAGAAGCTCGGGCGACCGCGCCTCTTCTTCGCCATATCGCCTGGCAACATGGACAGCATGGTCAACCGCTACACCGCCAACCGACGCATGCGCCACGACGACGCTTACAGTCCCGACTCGCGTCACGACATGCGGCCAGACTACCCAAGCATCGTCTACACCAAGATTCTCAAGCAGCTCTTTCCCGACGTGCCCGTGGTGCTGGGCGGCATAGAGGCGTCGCTCAGGCGATTCACCCACTACGACTATTGGCAAGACAAGCTCCTCAAACCCATATTGTGTCTCAGCGGAGCCGACTTCCTGCTCTATGGCATGGGCGAGAAAAACACGGTCGCCCTGTGCAATGCCATGGCCCAGGGAAGGCGAATCAGCGAGATTGGCGACATTCCGCAGACCTCCTTTCTCAGGCGTGAGGAGGACATACCGGGAGGAATAAAAGACGATGACATCGTGCTCCATTCCTATGAGGAGTGCCTGCGCGACAAGAAGGCGCACGCCGAGAACTTCAGGCACATCGAGGAGGAGTGCAACCGCATGCACGGCCAGCGACTGCTGCAAAAGGTGGGCGACAAGTATGTGGTGCAAAACCCCATGTACCCGCCCATGACGAGCGAGGAGCTCGACGCGGCGTTTGACTTGCCCTACACGCGTTTGCCGCACCCGAAATACAAGGGCAAGACCATCCCCGCCTACGAGATGATAAAGTTCTCCATCAACATGCACCGTGGGTGCTTCGGCGGTTGCGCCTTCTGCACCATCTCGGCGCACCAAGGCAAGTTCGTGGTGTGCCGCTCAAAGGAGAGCATCGTGAAGGAGGCGAAGAAAATCATCGCCATGCCCGACTTCAAGGGATATATCTCCGACCTCGGCGGACCCTCTGCCAACATGTATGGCATGCACGGGCGCAACCTCAAGGCGTGCGAGCACTGCAAACGTCCCTCGTGCGTGAACCCCATGGTATGCCCGAACCTCATCACCGACCACTCAAAGCTGCTGGAGGTCTATCATGCCGTGGACGCGTTGCCTGGCGTGAAAAAGAGCTTCATAGGCAGTGGCGTGCGCTACGACCTCATACTCCACAAGTCGAAAGACGAGAAGAGCAACGAGGCCGCCATGCAATACGCGCGCGAACTGATAACCAAGCACGTGAGCGGACGGTTGAAGGTGGCTCCCGAGAACACTTCCGACCGCGTGTTGAAGTTCATGCGCAAGCCGTCGTTCTCATTGTTCTATGAGTTTAAGCGGCTCTTCGACAAGATAAACAAGGAGGCGGGTCTGCGACAGCAAATCATACCCTACTTCATCAGCTCCCACCCTGGCTGTCACGAGGAGGATATGGCGGAGCTCGCCGTGATAACCAAGGGTCTCGACTTCCACCTCGAACAGGTGCAGGACTTCACGCCCACGCCGATGACCGTCTCCACCACGGCGTTCTATACGGGTTACGACCCCTACACGCTTGAGCCGCTGTTCTGCGCCAAGACGCCGAGGGAGAAGCTCGCCCAGCGCATGTTCTTCTTCTGGTACAAGCCCGAGGAGCGACCTGCCATAGAGCGTGAGCTGAGGCGCATTGGCCGACCCGACCTCATAGCCAAGCTCTACGATGGCGTGCCCTACCATGGACGCGCCCGATACGACCACAGGGCTGTGGGCTCCTCGCCCGAAATGCCAAAGAGACAGGAGAGAGGCAGGCAGAGGCAAGCACAGCATGACGACAGACGGCAAGCACAGCATGACGACAGACGGCAGCCACAGCGCGAGGCTCAACGGCAGAAGCCGAAACGGCAGTCGTCGTTCAACCCAAATTTCTATCACAAGAGCAATAAGAGAAGATGATTATCGCTGAACAATACGTCAAGGGCAAGCGCGACGAGGCGAGTTGCGAGGACGGCATAGTGGTGACAAGGGGCTTCGTGGCTGTCATCGACGGCAGCACCAGCAAGGGCCTTAAGCGCGTGGACCCCAGCAAGAGCAATGGACGCTATTGCATGGAGACCGTGGCCGATTATGTCAGGCGCATGCCCGATGACATCTCGCTCGACGCTTTCTGCGAAGGTGTCACGCGCGCCATCCACGACATATATGTCGCCCATGGACTGGCTGGAAAGGAGAATCAATCGCCCCTCGCCCCCGTGGACCGACTGTGCGCCTCTGCGGTGATATACAGCCAGAAGCGACGCGAGGTGTGGATGATTGGCGACTGCCAGTGCATCGTGGGCGGCGCGCTCCACACCAACGGCAAGCCGTCCGAGGCGGCTATCGCGCGGAAGAGGGCTGCGGCGTTCAACACAGTGGCGAGCCAGCACCCCGACATGATAGACCATGGCGAGCTCGTACACGACTACGCGCGCGACAGCGTGCTGCCCGACCTCGTGAGGGCGATGGACGGCGAGAACAAGACTTATGCCGTGATAGACGGATACCCTATCTATCGCGACGGGGTAAAAACAATAAAGGTGGACGAGACCATCGAGGGCAACGCCGCCGCTGGCAACGCCGCGAGCGACATCGTGCTCGCCTCTGACGGTTATCCCTTCCTTTGCTCCACGCTGGAGAAAAGCGAGAGAAAGCTCAAGAGGCAACTCGACACCGACCCATTCAACATTGGCGAGTTCAAGGCCACGAAAGGCCTCATGCGCGGCAACGCCTCGTTCGACGACCGTGCCTACGTGCGCTTCTCGCCAAGCCCCGCCCAACGCTATTTTCTCACGCTGAGCTTCGACGGCACGGCATATCACGGGTGGCAGATACAGCCAAACGGCATGTCGGTGCAAGAGAGGTTGCAAGACGCGCTCACCAAGATTCTAAGGCGCAAGATAGACATAACGGGAGCCGGAAGAACCGACGCTGGCGTGCACGCGCGCACCATGGTGTGCCATTTCGACGACATCAAGGGTCGCGATTGCCAGCAGTTGCTCTACAGGCTCAACCAGTTGCT
>DAIOUH010000029.1:0-22036 GCA_036751585.1 Prevotella sp.
GACAATGCGGCGTTGTCATGCAAGATGGTGTCATCTTCTCGGAGAGTATCGCCCGAAACATAGCCGTTGATGATGGCGATATAGACAAGGAACGATTGTTGAAAGCAGCCGAGATAGCTTGCATCAAAGACTATGTGATGGCTTTGCCTCTGAAGTTCAATACCAAGATAGGACGTGATGGCGTGGGACTGAGCCAAGGACAGAAACAGCGTATCTTGATAGCAAGGGCTGTTTACAAGAATCCTGACTATATCTTCCTTGACGAGGCTACCAACTCGCTCGATGCCAACAATGAGAGAAGCATCGTGGAGAACTTGGATAAGTTCTACAAGGGCAAGACGGTTGTGATTGTGGCTCATCGCCTAAGCACGGTGAAGAATGCCGACCAAATCGTGGTCATCGACCATGGAAAGGTGATTGAGGTAGGCAACCATGAGTCTTTGACCGCCAAGCGAGGGGCATATTATAACCTTGTGAAGAATCAGTTGGAATTGGGAAACTAAAATGCTTTTGATATGGAACAGCATGAGAAAGGATCTGACGATATAGAGTTGAGAAGTGAGAAGGTGAGGAACGTGATAGGCAAGGTTCCTCCTCGCCTCATCAGCTTGGGGACAGTTGTCATTACGATAATAATTCTCGCCCTCGCTGTAGCTTTCTACAAGATACCTTATCCTATATCCATAGAGGCTAATGGTGAGGTCATCAATCAAAGAACAGTGCAAGTGTTTGTGCCATACAAGTATTTGTATCTTTTCGATGAGCCAAGGACGGCTCATGTATCTTTCGAGGGCAACGACGATGCTTCTTATAACTGCAACATCATGAGCCATAATGCCAAACTCATACATAGGGAAGAGGGCAACTATTTCATGGCTATAGCCGCAGTGAACGCACAGGGACAAAATACCCCTGTGCTGCAAAAGTACATGAAAGCCGATGTCAGAATCATCGTCAGCAACAAAACGTTATGGCAGCAGGTATTCGGATAGGCTATGTCCGAATACCTGCCTACAGTCTCCATAAAGGTTCGTTTTCCCAACCTTGAGGGAATCCCATGGCATTCTCGTGTCAACTTCTGGATACCGTGACAATAGGTCTTTGAAGTTAGCACATAACTCATTTTGTGAATTGTCGGAAAGATGTCACCGCGGAGCCGCTTGCAGAGCGACCCTATTCGTGAATGTCCTTCACGGCACGTCCCGATGGCTCATTCATGTTCTTGAAAGCCTCGTCCCAAGCCAAAGCCTCAGCCGTGGAGCATGCCACGCTGGGCACGCTGGGCACTGAGCGCGCAGCACTGTCCGACGGGAAGTGCTCGGCGAAGATGGAGCGATAGTAATACTCCTCCTTGTTGCGCGGCGGGTTTATCGGGAAGCGCTCGGCGGCGTGGGCCATCTGCTCGTCGCTCACGGCAGAGGCGGTAATCTCCTTCAAGGTGTCAATCCAAGAATAGCCCACTCCATCGGAGAACTGCTCTTTCTGCCTCCACGCTATCTCCTCGGGCAGCATGTCGGAGAAGGCCTCGCGCACCACCTTCTTCTCAATCTCCTTGCCCGGGCACATCTTGTAGCTCGGGTCTATCGTCATCGCCACGTCGAGGAACTCCTTGTCGAGGAACGGCACGCGACCCTCCACGCCCCATGCCGAGAGCGACTTGTTGGCACGCAGACAGTCGTAGAGATGCAGCTTTGACAGCTTGCGCACCGTCTCCTTGTGAAACTCCTCTGGCGTGGGAGCCTTGTGGAAATATAGGTATCCACCGAAAATCTCATCGGCACCCTCGCCCGAGAGCACCATCTTAATGCCCATCGACTTTATGACCCTGGCAAGCAGGTACATTGGCGTGGAGGCACGCACGGTGGTGACATCGTAGGTCTCTATGAAATATATCACGTCGCGTATGGCATCGAGACCTTCCTGGATGGTATAGTTGATCTCATGGTGCACCGTGCCTATGCGTTCGGCGACAAGTTTTGCCTTGGCAAGGTCGGGAGCGCCCTTCAAACCCACGGCGAAACTGTGAAGGCGAGGCCACCACGCTTCCGTTGCCCCACCATTCTCCACGCGGTGAGAGGCATAGCGGGCGGCGATGGCGGATATGACGCTTGAGTCGAGACCGCCGGAGAGAAGCACGCCATAGGGCACGTCGCTCATGAGCTGGCGCTTCACCGCGCTCATCAGTCCGAGGCGCACCTCCTCAACAGCGTCGCCATAAGAAAGCTCTTCCTTCGGAATGGTCTCGCCCTGCATCCAGCCACGCGTGTACCACCGCTGCATGCCCTTGTCGGCCTCCTTGCTCCAATAGTAGTGACCGGGGAGGAAAGGCTCGTAATGGTCGCACTGGCCTTCGAGGGCCTTCAGCTCTGATGCCACGTAGACCTTGCCATCCTTGTCGTAGCCGATATAGAGGGGTATCACACCTATCGGGTCGCGGGCTATCAGGAACGAGCCGTCCTCCACATCATAAAGGGCAAAGGCGAAGATGCCAGACAAGCGCTCAAGCAATGGCACGAAAGATGAAGACGCGCCATTGGCCTTCCACTCACGATAAAGGGCCAAGATGACCTCGCAGTCGGAACCAGTCTGATACTGATAGTCGCTGGTTGACTGGCGAATGGAGGTATGGTTGTATATCTCACCATTCACGGCAAGCACCTGTTTCTTGTCGGGCGCGAAGAGGGGTTGCCTGCCACTTTCAGGGTCGACAATGGAAAGACGCTCATGGCACAATATGGCCGAAGGCCCTGTGTAGATGCCGCTCCAATCCGGTCCACGATGACGTATCTTCTGACTCATGCGCAGCGCCTTTTGGCGCAATTCGGGCGTTTGCTCGCTGATATTGAATATTCCTACGATTCCACACATAACTTGTCTCCTTGTCTTTTTCTTTTATGATGGTTTGTTTAAAACTTTGTATCTGCAACCTAATTTGGAGGTTGCGGTTGCAAAATTACAACATTCAATAAGAATAAGCAAGCAAAAAGACAATTATTTTATAATTTTCTTATCATTTTGTCATGTGCGCTAAATATATTGTCACCATTTATGCATGATATTGCGTGGATGATGCTCAAGAATCTCCTTGCGCAACGACTCGTCATCGAGGTGTGTGTATATCTCCGTGGTGCCAATGTTGGCATGGCCAAGCAGCACCTGAATGACGCGCAGGTCGGCACCTCCTTTTAGCAACGCCGTGGCGAAGGAGTGGCGCAAGGTGTGGGGCGATATGGTTTTCTTGATGCCAGCCACTTCTGCCTGCCGCTTCACCATGATGAGAATCATCACGCGCGTGAGGTGGTGGCCACGACGGTTGAGAAACACGTAGTCTTCCTCGCCTGGCTTGATTTTCAAGCGGTCGCGGTCGATGAACCATCGTTGAAGTTCGGTTATGGCCCTGTCGGAGATGGGCACGAGACGCTCCTTGTCGCCCTTGCCCGTGACACGTATGAAATGCTCATCGAGGTTAAGGTCAGAGAGCTTGAGGTTGACAAGTTCCGACACGCGCAAGCCGCAAGAGAAGAGCACCTCAATGATGGCTCGGTTGCGCTGGCCCTCGTTGGTGGTGAGGTCGATGCTGTCCTCCAGCCTGTCCACCTCCTCGGTGGAGAGATATGTCGGCAGGTGCTTGGGCAGGATTGGCGACTCCAACAGCTCGGTCGGGTCTACCTCAAGATAGCCGTCGAGGGTAAGGAAGCGATAAAACGATCGCACGCCATAAAGGATGCGCGACTGCGAGCGCGCGCCAATGGAATATTCATGAAGGGAGGCGGCAAACTGCTCCAGGTCTTCCAGCTTCACGTCAATGGGCGACAAATCGCGCTCGGAAAGAAACCGCATGAAATAAGCCAAGTCGTGGCTATATGCCTCCTGCGTGTTGACAGAATAGTTTCGGTCAAGTTTGAGATAACGCATGAAACGACGCACGAGGTCATCGCTTAAAGATAAATTATTTGTGTTTTTCCTTTGCAATTTAATCCTTTATCTATAATTTTGTCGTCAAAGTTAGCCATTTGTTCGCAGAAATGGTCAACATTATTACAAAAAGAGCATGAGAAAGATTCAGATAATCAATGGCCCCAACCTCAACCTCCTTGGCGTGAGAGAGCCTGGAATATACGGCAAAAGCTCATTTGAGAGCTATCTGCCAGGATTGCGTCAATTGTTTCCCGACGTGGAGATAGACTATTACCAAAGCAACGTGGAAGGCGAGATGATAAACAAGATGCAAGAAGTGGGATTCAGCTACGATGGCATCGTGCTCAACGCCGGTGCCTACACCCACACCAGCATAGCGCTGCTCGACTGCATCAGGTCGCTGCGCTGCCCAGTGGTGGAAGTGCACATAAGCAACGTGCACCAGCGCGAGGAGTTCCGCCACCACTCCATGATAAGCTCCGGCTGCAAGGGCGTGATATGCGGCTTCGGGCTGCAGGGCTACGAACTGGCAATAAGAGGACTGCTGCACAATGATTGAGCCAGAAAGCATTGTCGATTACGCCACGGCCAAGTCGGACACTGAAGGCGACTACCTCTACCGCCTGTGGCGCGCCACCAACATCCACACCGTGCATGGCCACATGGCTTCAGGGCATCTCCAAGGACGGCTTTTGAAGATGCTCGTCATGATGCAACGCCCCAAAGCCATTCTTGAGGTCGGCACGTTTTCGGGTTATTCGGCCATCTGCATGGCGGAAGGCTTGAAAGAGCTCGTGGAATCGGCCAGTCAACCCAACGGTGAGAAGCCTCACCTCTACACCTTCGAGATAAACGACGAGATGGAAGACTTCACGCGAAAATGGATTGACGGTTCAGATGTGGCAGACTTTATCGACTTCCGCATTGGAGACGCCATGAAGGAGGCCCCGAAGCTCGGGATGAAGTTCGACTTCGTGTTCATCGACGGCGACAAGCGTACCTACACCGAGGTCTACGATGCCCTGTTCTCGCTCGTGAACGAAGGCGGCATAATCCTCGCCGACAACACGCTGTGGGACGGTCATGTCGTGGAAAAGGCTTACGACCGCGACAGCCAGACAATAGGCATACGGCGTTTCAACGACCACGTGGCCAAAGACTCTCGCGTAGAGAAGGTTATGGTGCCAATACGCGACGGGTTGACCATAATACGCAAGAAAACACCGCTCAACGCAAGCAACGAGATATAAGAAGCCGTTTTTTCTGGATTTTTTTGAAATTATCATTACTTTTTCGTAACTTTGCACGAAATATTGACACACTCAAATGAGCAGACAGAAAACGAACCTCATGCTTAACGACGCGATATGCCGTCTTGCCGCACCTGAGTCATTGCAGGGCCTCTTTCATGAGCATGAGGAAGGTTACCCTCTCCCTTCAAGCGAAAGCCTTGAGGAGATTATCCAGTTGGCTCGTGCCATCCTCTTCCCTGGCTATTTCGGGAAGTCGCAGGTCAATATTCATACCATAAAATATCAAATTGGCGTCAATGTGGAGCAGATGTACCACTTGCTGTGCGAGCAAGTGCTTGCCGGCCTGTGTTTCAGTCATGACGTAGATAGCGACACCGACAAGGTGAAAGTGGCCGACTGCGACTTGACAATGCGCGCCCACGACATAGCGCGTGAGCTCATCAGCCGTCTGCCGGAGATAAGGCGTGTGCTTGCCACGGATGTGGTGGCGGCATACAACGGCGACCCCGCTGCCCACAGCCATGCCGAAATCATTTCGTGCTACCCCGTCATAAAATGCCTCACCAACTATCGCGTGGCTCACGAGCTGTATGTCTTGGGCGTGCCTCTCATACCACGCCTCATGACAGAGCTTGCCCATTCGGAGACAGGCATCGACATTAACCCGGGCGCGACGATAGGAGAGTATTTCACCATAGACCACGGCACGGGCGTGGTGATTGGCGAGACGTGCCGCATAGGACGCAACGTCAAGCTCTATCAAGGTGTCACCCTTGGAGCGAAAAGCTTCCCCCTCGACAAGAACGGCAACCCGATAAAAGGCATACCACGCCACCCCATCATCGGCGACAACGTGATAATCTACGCCAACGCCACCGTGCTTGGCCGCGTGACGATAGGCGCTGGCTCCATAATAGGCGCCAACGTGTGGATTACCACAGACCTCAAGCCAGGCTCAAAGAAATATAAACAACAGAAAAAAGATATATTTGATTTAGAATTCAATAATGGAACAGGAATTTGAACTTATAGCCAAGACGTTCATGGGTCTTGAGAACGTCCTTGCCCAAGAGCTCATCCAACTTGGTGCCAACAACGTGCAAATCGGTAGGCGTGTGGTTTCTTTCACCGGCGACAAGGAGATGATGTACCGTGCCAACTTTCAGTTGCACACAGCCATCCGCATCCTCAAGCCTATAAAGCATTTCAAGGCGCGTTCGGCAGAAGACGTATATAATAATGTGAAAGACATAGAATGGAGCCAGTATATCCAGCCTGGCAAGACATTCGCCGTCGATTCCGTGGTCTACTCCGACGAGTTCCGCAACTCCCACTTCGTGACTTACAAGGTCAAGGACGCCATCGTCGACCAGTTTCGCGAGAAGACGGGCAAGCGCCCCAACATATCCGTGGCAAACCCCGACATTCGCCTGCACATCCACATCGCCGGCGACGATGCCACGATAGCCCTCGACTCAAGCGGCGAGTCGCTTCACCGCCGCGGTTACAGGCAAGAGAGCGTAGAGGCTCCTCTCAACGAGGTGCTCGCCGCGGGCATGATCCTGATGACGGGGTGGCATGGCGAGTGCGACCTTATCGACCCAATGGACGGGTCGGGCACCATTGCCATCGAAGCTGGACTCATAGCACGCAACATATCGCCGGGAGTTTTCCGCAAGGCGTTCGCCTTTGAGAAATGGCCCGACTTCGACGCGGACCTCTTCGAGGCCATCTACAACGACGACTCGCAGGAGAGGCCTTTCGAGCATCACATCTATGCCTACGACATCGACATGAAAGCCGTGAACACCGCGCGCATGAACGTCAAGGCAGCTGGCATGTCGCAAGACATCACCGTGGAGCAACAAGACTTCAAGGACTTCAAGAAGCCCGCCGAGAAGAGCATCATCATAATGAACCCTCCTTACGGTGAGCGTATCACCACGCCAAACCTCCTTGGCACATACCGCATGATTGGCGAGAAGCTGAAGCGTGAGTTCAGCGGCAACGAGGCTTGGGTGCTGTCTTATCGCGAGGAGTGCTTCGAGCAGATTGGCTTGAAGCCTTCAATAAAGATACCTCTTTACAATGGCTCCCTCGAATGCGAGTTGAGGAAGTATACTCTTTTCGATGGCAAAATGGCCGACTTCCGTCACGAGGGCGGCATAGTGAAGACCGAAGAGGAGAAAGCGGAAATGGCACAGAAGCACAGGTTCAAGAAGAACCGTGAGTTCAAGGAGCGCGTGAGCGGCAACGACTTCTATTCGCTCAAGCGTGAGGCTCAAGCCAACGAGGAAGGAGACATCCGCACGTTTAAGTTCCATTCGTTTGAGGAGCGCCGCAAGCCGGCACGCCCTCGTTTCGACGATGACAAGCGAGACTTCTCACGCCCAAGAAGAGACCATGGACGCAAGGACGATTTCCGCAAGGATCGCCGTGGCGCAGGCCGCAAGCCAGACCGCCGCAAACGCGGATTCGATGAAGAGGATTAAATGGCAAGAAGTTAAGAATACCGGAAAATGATTAAAAAGATATTTGCTCTTATGTTGTCGGTAGTGTCTATCTTTGGCGCTGAAGCTCAAACCCAGGCAAAACAGTTTACCCTTGAGGACTTGAACTTCGGTGGAGTCAACTACCATAATTTCGTGCCCGAGAACCGTTGGACGACATGGTGGGGCGACGAACTCGTAAGGCTCGACGCGGAGTATTGTTCCGTGGTGGATAAAAACACGGGCAAGGAGAAGACTTTATTCACTATTGAGCAGCTCAAGAAAGGCGGCTTGAACGTCCACTCATTATACTCAGCCAAATTTCCAGAAGCTGGTAAAACAATAGTAGTCTTGCCAGTTGACAACAAGGCCGTGGCTTACAACTGGAAGACGCGCAAGACACTTTGGACAGTCAACATGGCTCCAGGCTCACAGGCATCAAGTTTCTGTTATGCCTCGCGCTCGTTGGCGTATGTCAAGGATTGGCAACTTTACGTGACTCAGCCAACCGATGGCAGCAAGACTGAACCCATGAGCGAGGCTCGTAAGATCACGAGCGACGGTTCGCGCGAGATTGTCTACGGACAGAGCGTGCACCGCGACGAGTTCGGAATAGACAGGGGCCTGTTTTGGAGTCCTGACGGCAAGAAACTCGCTTTCTACCGCATGGATCAATCGATGGTGACCGATTATCCACAAGTGGACATTCCCGACCCTGACGAAAAGCCAAAATCGGGCTCACGCATAGCCAAGGCCGCGCCCGACAAATATCCCATGACTGGCGAGACAAGTCATAAAGTCACGTTAGGCGTTTACAACATGGCAACGCAAAAGCTCGTCTACCTCAAGGCTGGCGACCCAACAGACAGGTATTTCACCAACGTTGCATGGAGCCCCGACTCAAAGACCATCTATATGTTTGAGCTCAACCGCGACCAAAACGATTGCCGGCTCGTGAGCTACGATGCCACGACAGGCAATAAGCTGCATGAACTATACCGCGAGACTGACGAGAAATATGTTGAGCCTCAGCACCCTATCGTCTTCTTGCCTTGGGACAGCAACAAGTTTATCATGCAGAGCCAAAAGGATGGCTATAACCATTTCTATCTCTTCGACACTACTGGCAAACAGCTCAAGCAGATAACGAGCGGGAAATGGGTCGTGGAAAACTTCCTCGGCTTCGACACTGTGCACAAGGCTATCGTGTATGAGAGCAATGAGTGCAACCCAATACAAAAGAACATTTGGGTCGTTGATGTCGCCACTGGCAAGCGCGCCCTCATGGACGACAACGGCAAGGGATGGCACAACGGTACGTTGAGCAAAAGCGGACAATATATCGTGGACAACTATTCCACGCCTACCACCCCACGCAATATCGCCATTGTCAATACCGCCAACGGCAAGCACACTCGCTGGCTGACGGCTGCCGACCCATGGAAAGGCTATGACGTGCCCGAATATCGTTGCGGAACCATTAAGGCTGCCGACGGCACGACAGACCTTTACTACCGCATGGTGATGCCAACAGAGTTCGACCCAAAAAAGAAATACCCAACCATCATCTACGTGTACGGTGGGCCTCACGCACATAATGTCGACGCGCGTTGGCACTATTCGTCACGCTCATGGGAGACCTACATGGCTCAACATGGCTACTTGCTTTTCATCCTCGACAATCGTGGTTCGGAGAATCGCGGCAAGGCTTTTGAGCAGGTTACATTCAGGCATCTCGGCGACCACGAGGTTGAGGATCAGATGAAGGGTGTCGACTTCCTCAAGACCCTACCCTATGTTGACAGTACACGTCTCGGGGTACATGGATGGAGCTTCGGCGGATTCATGACCATCAACATGATGACCACGCATCCAGGCGTGTTCAAGTGCGGCGTGGCTGGCGGCCCTGTCATCGATTGGAAATGGTACGAGGTGATGTACGGCGAGCGTTACATGGACACGCCTCAGACAAATCCCGAGGGCTATGCACAGTCATCACTTCTTCCCAAGGCCAAGAACTTGAAAGACAGACTCGAAATAATCATCGGAGGCAACGATGCCACGGTGGTGCCACAACACGCCTTGTCGTTCTTGAAGGAATGCATCAAGTATGGCACACAGCCCGACTTCTTCATTTACCCAGGTGAGCCACACAACATGCGTGGACACCAAAGCGTGCACTTGCATGAGCGCATATCAAGATATTTCTTCGATTTCTTAAAATAAGGACAATTATTCGAATTCTTAAAACATAAACGGATATGAATATATTACTTTTAGGCAGTGGCGGACGTGAGCACGCCTTGGCATGGAAAATCGCGCAGAGCCCTAAATGCTCTAAACTGTTTATCGCACCTGGCAATGCTGGCACAGCTGCCGTGGGCGAGAATGTCGCCATAGGCGTCGACGACTTCGAGGCTCTGAAAGACTTTGCCGTGAAAAACAATGTTGACATGGTTGTCGTGGGCCCGGAAGACCCATTGGTAAAAGGTGTTTACGATGAGTTCAAGGCTGACCAAAAGACAAAGGACATACCCGTTATAGGCCCGTCAAAGGCAGGCGCGCAACTTGAGGGCAGCAAGGATTTCGCAAAGGGATTCATGAAGCGTCACCACATCCCGACAGCTGCTTACGAGACATTCGACGGCACTTCAGTCGAAGAGGGTTGCAAGTTCCTGGAGACTCTGAAAGCACCTTACGTGCTCAAGGCCGATGGATTGGCAGCAGGCAAAGGCGTGCTGATTGTCCCAACGCTTGAAGAGGCACAAAAGGAGTTTCGCGAGATGCTCAATGGCATGTTTGGCGACGCCTCCGCGAAAGTGGTGATAGAAGAGTTCTTGTCTGGCATAGAGTGCTCCGTATTTGTCCTTACTGATGGCAAACACTACAAGATTTTGCCTGAGGCCAAGGACTACAAGCGCATTGGCGAGCACGACACCGGTCTCAACACTGGTGGCATGGGAAGCGTGTCGCCTGTTCCATTCGCTACCAAGGAGTGGATGAAAAAGGTGGAGGACAGGATAATTCGTCCGACAGTGGATGGACTTGCAGAAGAAGGGCTCGACTATAAGGGCTTTATTTTCTTCGGCCTCATAAATGTCAACGGTGACCCTATGGTCATCGAGTACAACTGCCGTATGGGCGACCCAGAGACAGAGACCGTCATGCCACGCCTCAAAAGCGACATTGTTGACCTCTTCGAAGGCGTAGCCAACGGTGACCTCGACAAGCGCGAAGTGGAGATTGACGGTCGCGATGCCGTTTGCGTGATGCTTGTGTCGGGCGGCTATCCCGTGAGCTACAAGAAAGGCTTTGAGATAAAAAACATCGACAAAGTAGACCCAGAAAGCATCGTCTTCCATTCTGGCACAGCCTTAAAGGATGGCAAGATCGTAACCAACGGCGGACGCGTCATCTGTGTCACGTCGTATGGAAAAGACAAGGACGAGGCTTTGAGGAAGAGTATGCTCGGAGCCGAGACCATAGACTTTGAGGGCAAATACTTCCGTAGGGACATAGGGCAAGACCTGTAAAGGCACTTATGCCATCCTACAAATCAACATGCACTGATAATCTATAATCATTAAAGATTGAAGCGACTCCAAAATCGTATCGCAACCTCCCGTTGGTCACTGCCTGTGACAGTGGCCTACGGGTTATTGGTGAGCCTTGCGGCAGGGCTCATGACGGAGGCTTTGTGGCTTAACTTCGCATTGCTATTCGTCTCAGTGGTGATGATGGTCGAATTGAACAACAGCAACGCGCTTATTCGTATCTATTCGCGAATGGTGTCTTGCTCGTTTCTCGTCATGACCACCATGTCTTTATTCCTTTTCAGGACAATAGACGTGGCGGTGGTTCAAATCACGTTCATCTCGTTCTTGCTTTTCCTGCTGCGGTCATATCAAGAGCCAAATGCCACGGGAAAGACATTCTATGCCTTCTTCGCCCTTGGCATAGGGAGCATCGTGTTTCCCCAAACCCTGCTCTTCATGCCAGCACTGTGGATTGTCATGGCGATATACATACAGAGTTTCTCGCCTCGCACATTTATCTCATCCATAATCGGTGTCATCGCACCTTATTGGTTCGTGGCGGCTTGGCTCATTTATACAGGTAAATACGCATGGCTTGGCACGCATTTTATCAACGTCCTGCAATTCGGCACACCGTTCTACTTGGTTGACATACAACTGCACGAATGGTTGACTTTTGCCTTCGTCTTATTGTGCGCCATCATCGGCAGTGTTCATTTCATCATGTACAGTTACCAAGACCGCATAAGGATACGCCTTTTCTACGAGATGTTCATCGTGCTCGATGGGCTCACCCTGTTTTTCGCCCTTATACAGCCACAACATTTCGATTGTCTCTTAGGCATGGCGATTGTGCTCACCGCGCCAATCATCGGCCACTGGCTCGCCCTAACGTCATCGAAAATAAGCAACATCGTATCCATATTGCTCGCTGTCGCTGCCTTTATGTTGACAATATACAACATGATAGGTGACTAAATACGACATTTTATGACTCAGGCTCTAACAGATTTTCTTCTAAACTATGGTTATTGGGGAATGCTCATTGCGGCATTCCTCGCCGGAAGTTTCTTTCCATTCTCAAGCGAGGCGGTCATGCTTGGTCTGTATGCGGCAGGTCTCAAGGCTGAGCCACTTATAATATACGGCACGATAGGCAACGTACTCGGCTCCATGTTCAACTACAGCGTTGGCAGACTTGGCCGCATGGAATGGATTGAGCGATACCTGCATGTCAAGAAAAAGAACATTGACAAAGCCGAGTCGTTCATGGCTGGACACGGTGCCTGGATTGGCATCTTCGCCTTTCTCCCGATTATCGGCTCTGCCATAACAATATGCCTGGGACTCATGCGCGCCAATATTGTCATCTCCGCCGCCAGCATCACCATTGGCAAACTCTTGCGCTACGTCATATTGATGGCGGGAGTTGGATTCATGTTTTCATGAATCCAATAACACTAAATGGATAACAACAACAAATGGCCAAGGCTTATTAAGACAAACGACCGTAATATCTAATGATAAATAACATAGACATCATTAAAAGAATACTGAAAAAATAAGTAACTTTGCCTTACGAAAGAGTAAAAGATAATGCAAAACCAGTTTTCACGCACGCAATTATTGCTTGGCAAGCCAGCCATTGACACGCTCAACGGCTCCAGGGTGGCTGTATTCGGAGTTGGAGGAGTTGGTGGATATGTAGTAGAAGTTCTTGCGCGCAGTGGTGTGGGAGCGCTGGACATAATTGATGATGACCGCGTTTGCCTCACCAACGTAAACCGGCAAATACTTGCCACAATATCAAGCGTAGGCCGTCACAAAGTTGACGTCGCTGAGGATAGAATACACGACATCAATCCACGCTGCCACGTAAGGAAATACCAAACTTTTTACCTTCCGTCAAACGCCGATGAGTTTGACTTCTCACATTACGACTACGTTGTAGACTGCATCGACACCGTCACTGCAAAACTTGACCTCATCAAGCGATGCCATGACCTCAACATACCCATCATATCATGCATGGGCGCCGCTTACAAGCTCGACGCAACGCAATTGCAGGTCACTGACATCTGGAAGACCATCAACGACCCATTGGCAAAGGTGATACGCAAGAAGTTGCGCAAAACAAACATTAAGCACTTGAAAGTGGTGTATTCGCCTGAACTGCCTATCGAGAGCATCGACCAACCCGACATCAGTTGCCGATTCCATTGCATCTGCCCGGCAAAAGACATGCGCGCCTGCACCGAGCGCCACACCATCCCGAGCTCTAACGCATGGGTCCCCGCCGCCGCAGGATTGATTTGTGGCGGTGAAGTAGTGAAGGACCTTGTAAACAATGCCCACACAATGCGAGTTGACCTACAGGAAGACCCTGACAACGAGTACGCCAAAGAAGCCGCGAAGAAGAAAGAGGCTTACCTTGAGGATTACAAACGAAGAGTAGCTGAAAGGAAGAAGACAGGACAACAAGCCACGCACGACACCACTCAAGGCAAAGTGCTTGAGACAGAAGGTGGCAAGGAAGCGTTGCGCGCGGCAGGGGCTAACATTTAATTTACACTGAGATCATTCCATAAAAGACAAAGAAAATGAACAAAGAAGATTTATTCAAAAAGCTGCGTGCCAACACTCACGAGCAATTTGACATGCCTGACATGAACATTGAGGCAATCAAGTATCCCAACACTTATGTTCAGTTTGTGGAAATGACAAAGACTGTTGGCGGAAACGTGGTGGAAGCCAGCAAGAACGACGACCTAAACGCCATTATCAAGGCACAATATCCAGAAGCCAAGACCTTCGCGAGCAACCTGCCATACATAACCATAGCACAGAAAAACCCGGACACCGTGGCTGAGGCAAAAGACCTTGACGGCACCGACGTGGGTATCGTCGAAGGAAAAATTGGCGTGGCCGAGAACGGATGCGTATGGATTCCGCAGACCATGAAAGAGAAGGCCGTGTGCTTCATCTCTGAGTATCTTGTCATCGTGCTCGACAAGGACAACATCGTAAATAACATGCACGAGGCTTACAAGCGCATAGAGTTTGACCCAAAATACCAGTTTGGCTCATTCATCAGCGGACCTTCCAAGACTGCCGACATAGAGCAAGCTCTCGTCATGGGCGCGCAGGCGGCAAGGGGTGTCACTGTCATCATCGTGGGCTGATTTTATAATCAGTTTTACACTACTTTCTATAATAAGGCATATGGCATAAGCGTTATTCTACACAGATGGAAAAGAAAAAACAGAACAACGCTTATGCCAATATTTTTAAATATACTGGCCTGTTCGGTGGCGTGCAAGCCTTGAGCATTCTCGTGGCATTGGTGCGCAACAAGCTGGTGGCCATACTATTGGGTCCGATGGGCGTGGGACTTATCAGCCTGTTCAACTCCACCATTCGTTTCATTGGCGACTCCACCAACCTCGGCATTGGCATCAGTGCGGTAAAACACATTTCCGAGGCTCATTCGCGCGGCGACAACGAGGCCACCAACAGGACCGTGCAAACAGTGAGGGCGTGGAGCGCTGTCACTGCATTGTTGGGCATGGCGATATGCGCATTGCTCAGCCCATTGCTAAGCAAATACACCTTTGGTTGGGGCAAGCACACACTCCACTTTCTTTTACTGTCGCCCATTGTTGCCATGACCGCCATCATGGGAGGCGAGCTCGCCATTCTCAAGGGTACACGCCATTTAGGTGGGTTGGCCCACATCTCAATCATAAACGTGGTCATGGCCCTCGGCATTTCCGCGCCCCTCTTTTTTATCTGGCGCTCCAAGGCTATCGTGCCATCAATGATTGTCGTGACACTTGCCCAATTAATTGTCACAATATCCTACTCATACCATTTTCAACCATTAAGCCTGAACTTCAACCGCGCCATCTTGCGCGAAGGCGGCACAATGGTAAAACTCGGAGTGGGATTCTTCGTTGCAAGCATATTCGGAAGTTGCTCTGATTTTCTCATAAGATCGTTTGTCAACAACACGAGTTCCCCCGACACCCTTGGATTGTTCAACGCTGGCTACATGATAACCATGACCTACGGCGGCATGGTGTTCTCTGCCATGGAGACCGACTATTTTCCACGCCTCTCCGCCGTAAGAGCCACCGGTACCACTCTCAACAACACGGTAAACAAGCAAATAGAGGTCTCGTTGCTCATCATATCGCCGATGCTCGTTGGACTCATCATCGGTTTGCCCATCATCCTCCCCCTACTCTATTCCCACTTTTTCTTGCCAGTTACATCCATGGCTCAGCTCACGGCGTTGGCCATGTTTCTACGTGCCGTGAAACTTCCCGTAGCCTATCTGCCATTGTCGCGTGGCGACTCGAAGGCCTACCTACTCATGGAAGGCATCTACGCGGTGGTATACGTACTGCTGTCTGTTGTCTGCTTCCGAGCGTTTGGACTCATCGGCATGGGATTAGCCATTGTGCTCGTCGCCTCATTCGATTTCATCATGCTTAACGTCTATATGGGGCATCGCTATGGTTACCGCTTGTCCGGCTCTGCCGTAAAGCTCATGCTCCAGCAATTCCCAATAGGCATCGCCGCCTATGTCCTCACATTGACAGGACATGGCATCGCATATTGGGCCATAGGCATTGCCCTGACTGTCCTCAGCTCCGTCCTCTCCTATACAGCGCTAAAAAAGCGCATCAGGACAAGAGCTAATTGACACCCACGACAATACCTGCAAAACTTATTGGGGAAGCCGACAAATTCCGTTCACCCTTTATACTTGTTGAGTGCCTCTACAACTGTTTCCACGTCTTCCTCTGTCATGCATGGATTGCAAGGAATGCTCAGTTCCTCACGGTGTATTCTCTCCGTTACAGGCAACGACATATTGTTCCATTCCTTATAGCACGCTTGCTTGTGTGGCGGAATGGGATAATGGATCATCGTGCCAATGCCTTTGCCCATGAGATACTCTTGAAGCCTGTCCCTTGTATTGCAAAGCACTGGGAAAATATGGAACACGTTGTCAGCGTCGGCATTTTTCATAGGCAGGCTAATCAAAGGATTGTCGATCTTCTCGAAATAGGTCTCGGCTATTTCCTTCCTCCTTTGATTTTCTTCATCCAAATATTTCAGTTTAACATCCAGCACGGCAGCTTGCACCTCGTCTATCCTGCTGTTCTTGCCCTTATACGTGAAGACATATTTGCGTGATGAACCATAGTTGCCCAAGGCTCTGCACAGGTCAGCCAACTGCATGTCGTTAGTGGTTATGGCTCCCGCGTCGCCCAACGCCCCAAGGTTTTTCCCTGGATAGAAGCTATGTGCGGCAGCATCGCCCAAGGAGCCTGTATGCCGTCCTTGATAGGTGCAACCATGCGCCTGAGCATTGTCCTCTACCAACAAGAGATTATGCTCGCGGCAAATCTTCGCTATACGCTCCGTCATGGCGCACCGTCCATAGAGATGCACTATAAGCATGGCTTTTGTCCTGGGTGTGACGGCTCGTTCTATCAGCGTGTCGTCTATTTCAAGACTATCGATATTCGGTTCAATCAATATCGGTTTGAGCCCATTCTCGGTGATGGAGAGAATGGAAGCAATATAAGTGTTGGCAGGCACCATCACTTCGTCGCCGTCATGAAGCAGCCCCATTTCCTTGTAAGCGCGGAAGATAAGCGTCAGGGCATCAAGCCCATTGCCGCATCCCACGCAACAATGGCTGCCAATGTATTTGGCATAATCGTGCTCAAACCGCCTCGTCGCCTCGCCTTGGAGATACCAACCGCTGTCCACGACTTGCTCCACGGCCTCATTAATTTCTCGTTGATGAAGGGCAACCATTGATTTCAAAGACAAATAAGGAATCATCTCTACTCTTTAATGCATTATCGCTAATCGATCGTCATCTCATACCAATCATAGCAAACCGCCCTGCCACCGAAGCCTTCTTTTTGATATATAAGCCCCTCGTTCAGATAATGGCCCCTGTCCTCGTTTGAAGTGCCGAAATCGAAATACTCCTGTCCCTGGAAGTCTTCCACGAGAATCTTTCGGAATATGGCATCGATGGCATGAAGTTTTTTCCCCTCCTCCGTAGCTGAGATATATTGCGTATGCATCACCTGCGGAGTGACGTATAGAAGGACACCCCCTATCACTTTCGTGTCGTATCTGGCCACATAGAGACGGATATTATCAGGGAAAGAGTCGTGCAAACGCAATATCTCCCCGAGCGAATGTACGGGCTTGGCATGATACGTGCGATAAAGATTACTTTCCAGAACAGGCCAAAATTCCTGAAAGGCAGTGCTGTCCTGCTGAACGTCAATACCTTCCTTGGCGGCCTTGCTCGCACCGAACTGCCTTATGCGTCGCCATTTAAGCGCATTGTCCCTCATTATAACAGACGACACGTTGCGCACATAAAGCCGCGCGTGGCAACGATTAAAGAGAGCATATAAATCCTCTTCCGCCGGCAAACGTTGATATATCCACGGCATTGACTTGTAAACGACTTGCCTTATGCCCATGCCTCTCAAAAAAAGCATCAGCTCCTCAAACAAGGCGCACACCTCGGCCGCCGTAGCGTGCTCGTTGGTAATAAGCCCACCATAGGTAAGCCCTTGATGCGACCAAAGCGTTTCGCCAACGACATTAGCCGGAAGCAAGGCGTACAGTTTCCCTTGCTTGAAAAACATGAATGAGCAATCCGTGAACCTGTCGCGATGATAGTCCATATAAGCACGGTCAAAGAGGAACGTACCCTGTCGCGACCGCTTCACAAAGTCGTTCCACGCCTCCTTGTCGCCATCACCATATCGCCTTATCTCAAACATTCTCTGACTTATATCTCAAAAAATCGTCATAGTCGTAGATGTAGTCGCCCTCGTCGAATAGGTCTTCCGCAAGAACCAGGCAAACAGCACCCGATGAAAAATCGCCCAGCGACCGCCAAATGCCCCTGTCGACAAACAATGCCTTGTTTGGCAGATGAAGCATAAAGTCTCGTTTCTCACTGCCATCATCGAGCGTCACGACAAAAGAGCCGGACACGGCTATTATCATCTCTCGACAATGCTTATGGGCGTGTCCACCGCGGTGGGCCCCACCTGGAATATCGTAAGTCCAATAGACACGGCTAATCTCAAACGGCACTTCTTTCATCTGTTCCGCCACAGTGAGATTGCCTCGCGGGTCTACAATCTTAGGGAGACTTATCAATTGTCCAAGCTGATGTTCCATATATTAAATCGAATGCTGTTTGCGTTTGCACGACGTTATCACTTCTTCATATATGGGTCGGTGCCAAGCACAGTCTTAGCCAAGCGCTTGGCCTTGTCGCGCAGGGCTACCATGTCGCAACCCACCTCATCGTAGCACAGCACCACGCCCATACGCCTGCCGACGTGCGCCACTGGCTTGCCGAAGACGCGCACGCGGGCATGATCCTCGCGGCACACATCGGTGAGATTGTAGTCAAGAGGCTCTGTGCTTTCCACTGGCGAGAGCACCACTGCCGACGCCCCGCTATGCTCCAGGTGGATGGCAGGTATGTCGAGACCCATGACGCCACGGAAGTGAAGCTCAAACTCGGAGAGGTTGGTGCAATGGCTCAAGGTCACCATGCCCGTATCGTGAGGGCGAGGGCTAAGCTCGGAGAAGATGACCTCGCCTTTCTTTGTCAAGAAGAACTCCACGCCCCACAATCCATAGCCAGTGAGGGCCTTGGTCACCTCGTCAGCCATGTGCTTGGCTTGGGCAAGCGCCTCATCGCTTATGCTGAACGGCATCCAGCTCTCACGATAGTCGCCGCCTTTCTGCACGTGCCCGATAGGCGGGCAGAAGACCGTAGGCCCGTTCTTTTGGGTCACGGTGAGCAAGGTGAACTCAGAGTCGAAGTCGATAAACTCCTCTATGATAACCTCCTTCACATCGCCACGACCTTCCTCCAAGGCATCGCGGAAAGCCTCTTGCAGCTCATCATCGTTGTGAACATAGCTTTGGCCGTGACCAGACGACGACATGAGCGGCTTGACCACGCATGGGAAACCTATCTCGTCGGCGGCACGCTTAAACTCGTCGAAGGTCTTGGCATAGAAATACTTAGCCGTGCGCAAGCCAAGTTCCTTGGCGGCGAGGTCGCGTATGGCGCGGCGGTTCATGGTGTAGTTTACCGCGCGCGCCGAAGGCACAATTTGCACGCCAGCTTTCTCGAAATCGAAAAGACGCTCGGTACGTATGGCCTCTATCTCCGGCACGATGATGTCGGGCTTGTGCTTGCTCACCACGGCCGCGAGGGCATCTCCGTCGAGCATCGAGAAGACCTCGCGCTCATCGGCCACCTGCATGGCTGGCGCGTTATCATACTTGTCGCAAGCGATGACATATTGTCCGGCACGCTTCGCGGCGATAGCAAACTCCTTGCCCAGTTCTCCTGAGCCCAAAAGCAATATTTTCTTCATATTGTGGCAAAACCTATTTTCTTCTGAACGATTGGCTTCATTTGTCTCATCATCATCTGCCACTCGGGGGAGATGGAGAGACGGTGCAAGTCCTTGCTTATGATGTCCCTGAGCGCGTCTTGTGTGACCCTATACTTCAACGCCAACTGCTCCAAGGGCTTCATTGTCTCACCGAAGAGACCATAATAGGCATCGATGATGTCCTTGTCAAGGCCGCCGAGCATCGTGAGAAGGATGTTGAGGTTGGCCTTGTCCACGTCGTTGACGAGAAGGGCCGATTTACGCGCAAGCAACAAGTAGTTGTGCAACTGTCGTGAGAACTTGTCCAGCCGGAGGGTGTCAGATGAGTTGTCCATGGCGCTCCTTTCCATACATTTCATCGTAGTATTTCTGGTAATCGCCACTCGTCACCTCGCTTATCCATTGTTGGTTGTCGAGGTTCCACTTTATCGTCTTCACTATTCCGTCGGCAAACTTTGTCTCTGGATGCCACCCGAGCTCCTCCTTAATCTTCGTCGGGTCAATGGCATAGCGCGCGTCGTGGCCAAGACGGTCCGCGACGTGCTCTATCAGCGAATCGTTGATCCAGGATATGTCTATGTCGCCGTTGGCATCGCGCACTTGCTTCTTCAGCACCTTGCGCAAGTTCTTGTCGGCCTCCATCATGTCGTGGATGGTCTTGATGGTGAGCTTCACTATGTCGATGTTTCGCATCTCGTTGTGGCCGCCCACGTTGTAGACCTCTCCTGTCCTGCCTTCGCGCACCACGAGGTCAATGGCCTTGCAGTGGTCTTCCACGTAGAGCCAGTCGCGAACGTTGAGTCCAGCGCCATAGACAGGCAACTTCTTGCCTTCAAGGATGTTGTTGATGATGAGCGGAATGAGTTTCTCGGGGAAATGGTATGGGCCGTAGTTGTTTGAGCAACGTGTTATGCTCACCGGCATGTGATATGTGTCGCGATAGGCCTGCACGAAGAAATCGGCGCTTGCCTTGCTTGCCGAATAAGGGCTGTGTGGGCACAATGGCGTCTTCTCGGTGAAGAACCCCTCAGCGCCCAACGCGCCATATACCTCATCGGTTGACACCTGATGATAACGCTTGCCTGCCTTCCACGTGGGATAACCCTGCGCGTCCTTGCCCGTGACCCATGCCTTGCGTGCCGCGTCCATGAGGTTTTGCGTGCCAAGGATGTTCACGCTGAGGAAGAGTTGTGGGTCTTCGATGGAACGATCCACATGGCTCTCGGCTGCGAAGTTGACCACGAAGTCGATGTCGTTTTCGGTGAAGAGTCTGTCCACGAGCTTGCGGTCACGTATGTCGCCCTTCACGAAGAAGCAACGCTTGTTGTCGATGTCGTCCTTGATAGTGCCCAAGTTGCCAGCATAGGTCAAGGCATCGAGCACTATGACCTTGATGTCGTCGTTGACGTATTTCTTGTGCAATAGATACTTGATGAAATTTGAGCCGATGAAACCCGCGGCTCCCGTGACAAGATACGTTTTCATAAATCAAAGCGTTTTTTAATGAATTCTGCAATAAAAAGTTCCGTGCCCTCAAGTCCCAGCAAGCTGGAGTTGATGCACAGGTCGTAGCTCTCGGAGTGTCCCCACACCTTGCCAGTGTAGTAATTATAATATGAGGCCCTGGTCTCCTCCTGCGAATGGATGTATTTTCGTGCCGTGGCACGGTCAAAGTCGTGCCGCTTGCAAACAGCCTTTATCCTTTGGTCGATGTTGGCGGTGATGAAAACGCTCACGGTGTTTTTATAGTCGCGCAACACGTAGTCGGCTGTGCGTCCCACGAAGACGCAACTGCCCTCATCAGCCACTTTCCTTATGGCATCGCTCTGGAACTTGTAGAGAGAGTCTTGTGAGAAGTTGTCCTTGTAGAAGTTGCTCTCGCCCATCAGCGGCACCCTGACGTGGAAGAGGGATTTGAGAAAGCCCTTCTGCTCGTCGTTCTGCTCGAAAAACTTCTCACTGAAACCACTTTCCTTGGCGGCGAGGTTGAGAAGTTCCTTGTCGTAAAACTTGCAGTTGAACTCCTCGGCAAGCATCTTGGCTATTATTCTGCCGCCAGAACCTATCTGCCTGCCAACATTGATAATGATCTTCTTATCAGTATTCATGGTTAGATTGTTTTATTTGCTGCTTGAATTTTCTCATATATAGAGTCATGATGACACCAGCAACGGTAGCCGCCACGAAGTCGGACGTTGGCAAGGCATACCACACGCCATTCACACCAAAGAACAATGGGAAGACGTAGAGCAAGGGGAGAAGGAACAGCAACTGCCTCGAAAGTGAGAGGAAGATGCTTATCTTCACTTTGCCTATGCACTGGAAGAAATTGGTGACCACCATTTGGAATCCCACCACGCAAA
>DAIOUH010000030.1:0-18682 GCA_036751585.1 Prevotella sp.
AGTATGGGGTGAAGCTGAACCGTGGCAAGTTCAGCGGACCGCTTGGCAAGAGAAAGCCCAAGGATGAGAATGGAAATGAGGTTGAAAACGAATAAGAAAGGATTGCTATGTCAAAATCAACGATAAAGAAGCTGCTCCAGTCAATGACGAAGGCAGAAATCATAGAAATGGTACTTGAACTGTATTCCGCCCGGAAGGAAGCCAAGGAATACCTGGAGTTCTACGCCAGTCCTGATGAGAAAGGAAAACTCGAAGAATACAAGAGTATTATCCGTGAGGAGTTCTATCCCAAGAAAAGACGAGAACCACAGACACGCTTTTCCATTTGCAGAAAGGCTGTGGCTGACTTCAAGAAACTCAAGCCGTCCGCTGATGCCCTTGCGGAACTGATGGTGTCGTATATGGAATGGGCTACCCAATTCACCTACGACTATGGTGACATGTGGGAACAATACTACGACTCCGTTGAAAGCAACTTCGACAAGACAGTCAAGCACATTGCAGCCAACGGACTGTGGGAGAAATACGACAAGCGACTTCAGCAATGCGTAAAATGGTCTGACGGAAACGGCTATGGCTTTGCGGATGCCGTTGCAGACATGTATGAGGAAGGCAAGGCGATAGACCATGAGCTTTCCACAAAATATCCAACTACGAGAATGAGTGAGGCTGAAATAAAAAAGATGTTCGGCAAATGAATTGGGAGCATATTATAATAGGTTATCTCCTGCTTGCCAATGTCGTAACGTTCATTACTTACGGCATTGACAAGTACAAGGCTAAGAAAGGAAAGTGGCGCATTCCCGAGGCGACCATATTGTTGATGGCTGTCCTTGGCGGCAGCATCGGTGCATGGCTTGGGATGAAGGCTTTTCGTCACAAGACCATGCACAAGAAGTTTTATATAGGGGTGCCGACAATCATCATACTGCAACTTGCGTTTGCAGTATGGCTTGCCTATAAGTGTCTTGCGGCATAGGCATATAATTTCCGTCCACAAAGCCATAGCTATCTGCGCACGAAAAAGCACACAAGATGTTCTGACCTTGTGGAATAATATTATTGGCAGAAAAGGAATTTTCTTATCTATCCCTTCTGAAATCATTTCGCTTGTCTCCGTGAAAAAGGCTTTTGAGCGTTCCGCCCAAAGCCTTGAACACGAAGAACACCACGAACAAAGATACGATGTCGTCCATACGCTATAGTTTTCGTTTGTTATACTTGTGTCTTGTACAGATTGATGATGTCCATCCCCATCGACTTGGCTTTTCGGCAAGTGTAGAACGTGCCGCCCTTGGGCTTGCCATCGAAGAAAGCAATCAGTCCGCACGAATGAGAAAGCATATAATCATTTCGTCTGAGCAAGCATCCATTGAAATAGTGCTTGCTCAACAGGATAGCATCGTCCGCCTTGTCAAGAATATCCCAATAGCGGTCTTGCTCCCTTGCGCTCCACCTCTCATTCTGACCGTCATAGGGAATGACGGCAATGAGTTTCAGATTGGGCAGTTCCGCTTTCAATGAAATCATCTCCTCGGCTGCCAACATATCGAAACCGAGTGCCATGCCACAATAGAAATTGGTGATGCCCATAGCATAGAGCAGCCTTATCTTGCCCCTCAGTTTCTTCCTTATCTCGTCCTTGCGGTCTTCCGCTATCGTGCGATGTCCCGAAAAAGCCACGGAATTGGCTTTGATGTACTTTGTTTGTTCCATATCACTTTGCATATTTATAGTGTGTGCGCCCCAAGAACAGACCTCCCAATACGTTTCCGCCAAACATTTCCAACTGATTGGCAAAAATGGCATAGCTTGCGCCGGTCGTTACCACATCATCAAAAACATAGATGTCCTTGCCCTTGAAGTAGGCTTCATCAAACTCAATCACTTGTGTCTTGGTGATGCTCTTTTCCTTGTCATGGCGGTGCTCGTGTACAGCCAAGCGGTCACCTGAAACTGAAATGTGCGAATAGCCGTTGATGATACCGCAAAGCTCGCTCACACGATTGCAGAAAGCCATGTATCGGCTCTCGTTCTTGGCTTGGGTGCTGGCTGGTACACATACAAAAACGATGTCCTTTATCTTCTCGCCGCAAACCTTGATGAGATGTGCTGCGGTCATTTGCGCTACCTTCTCAAAGGCATTGTCCCTTGCATCCTTGAACGCCCAAATCAGTTGGCGTGCTTCCACTGCATCCTCACCCACGTTGCGGACTCTCACAGGAAAATACTTCAAGAAGAAATCCATCCTCTTGTTCAGTTGTCTCTTGATGTTTTCGTCTATCATTCTTGCCATAGTCGGAAAAATTGTTTGCGTTAAACTCAATTTTTATTTTCCCTATTTTCGGAAACCTTTCGGCTTGCCCAAGGGATATTTTTCCGCCACGCAAAGGAGTTGGAAGGCAAAAAGACAAATCGGAAGCGAAAAATACGCTCTATATGCCACGCACATAGAGGAAGATTTTTTGAAAAGCATCCATGATGCCCAATTTGGCATTTGCCACGCAACTGGTACTTTTGCGGAAAATATCCGAAGCGGCAAAGACGATGGACGAAATGAAATGGCTATATGTGCTACTACATAAGATTACAACGAGAAAAGGGTGGGTGTGGAACTGCGCCATCGGTGCAATTCCGCAAGGGTGGGACGAAGTGCTATAAAGAGAGAACGGCTTGCCGATTATAACAGTAGGACGGAACAAAGATACGGCTGGAGCAATAGGGAAACTCTCTTGGTATCCATGCCAAGTGTGTTTTCGCTCCAGCCTTCATGCCATGTGGCTTATTGCAGTAGCGACAGTTGGTCGCCACAGTCAAGGAGCCTTTTGGCATGAAATCTTTGTAACGGCTATAAAAGGGTAAACCATGGATTATAAAAGGAAGACGAGAAGCGAATATAAAAGATATGGGTGGGAGTGAAACTGCGCAACAGCCAGACAAGCTATCCCACGAAAGGGGTGGCATTGGTAGACAGCATGTAAGTGACGGTTGCGTCACGGATGCCGTTAGCCAATGCCATTCTGTTCGTGCTTGTCCTTCGGCAAATGGTCATTCTTCATCTTTCGGGATGTTGCTCCCGATAAATGAAGAATGTCGCTTTGACGAACTGTTGGTGCGGTTTCGCAGATGGGTGGGACGAAGTAGTAAAAACGGATGGCGGCTTGACACTTATAAAAGTGGCTCACAATGGCGGTTATAAGAGTAAGCTCGCTGATAGTGGTTATAAAAGGGAGTCTGATTGTATGAGCAAAACAAAAGCGACCGAAGCCGCTTTGTTTATCTGAGATAATGAAGAAATCCTATTTCTTGCCTTTCTTGGTAGGCTTTTCAGGCTCTGCCGCAGAAGCTTCCTCCTTGTCTGGTGTAGGATAGAACTTGTTTGCGATGAAGACGATGCGGTTGTGCTTGGTGCCTTGCTGGTCAACCCACTCGCCTGGCTTGAAGTAGCCCTCGACGGTGAGCATGGTTCCCTTCTGCAGCTTGTCGAAAGAGTCAATATGCTCGTTCTTGCGCCATGCCTCCATGTTCATGAAAGCTGATACTCTGTTGGTTTCCTCACCATTCTTCTCCTGACGGCTAACTGCCAATGAGAAACGTGCCACTGAAGCGTTGGTGAACTGACGGATTTCTGCGTTGTTGCCTACGAATCCTGTTACTACGAAAGTGTTCTCGATCTTTTTCATATTGAATTACTTTTTGAAGTGAAACTTAATTTTTACATGCAATTCAAAAGCAGGGATGTGGCACATGAGGACAGCACCATGAAAATCGACTATAATACTCGTTTTCTGTTGGCGGTGAGGAGAAAAAGGAAGATTATCGGCTATTTTATTGGTCACAGCGAAGCGACCGCACAAGACGGATTCCATCTGTCGAAGCATCACGCTACCTTTGCATAGGAAAAATAGTGGCTTCAAAAAAATCGGTAATTCAGAAAAGGACGTAAGAACATGGTAACAGCATCGTATGGTACAATCACTTACGGAAACCGTCACCAATGCAAAGCACGTTTCCATGGCGTGTGCCGTTATAAACAATGGTAAACCAACAGGCAATATACCTTTCCGCATGGAGAGTGTCGCATGAGCATATTGACCAAGACAAGCCGAAGGAGAACCTGCTTCGAAGGCTACTCCTATCTGTAGAGGAAGGTAAGCAAGAGCAACCAACTACAATCGCAATGCTGCAAACAAGATCCATCCTCAGACAAAAGGCTTCGTTGTACGAAAAGCTCCAAGAAAGGCGTAGTCGCAGATTTTATCTCATACAAAGAGGCAGGTCGCCATTTGGCGAATACAACCATCAAAGCATAGCCATATAAAAGTTTATCGGCAAACGATGAAGGGAGTTTGCCGTTTCATACAAAAGGGCTTTTACTGGCGGAAAGAAAAAAAAGATGCCTGGCAAGCATAATTCCCACCAAGCATCCTTTTCGTCAGTCATAGACAAGAACGTCATCACGTCTTTCTACTATTTCCTTGCCATTGCGCAATTTCACCACGATGTCCTCACCATAGTCTGCAACCACGAAACCTTCTGTGCGTCCTCTGTAGGGTATCAGCAGTGTGCAACTGCAACCGATAATGTCGGTCAATTCTTCGTATTCAAACATAGCTCTATAAAGTTTGTGGGTTCTCCGAATGATAAATCACCTTGCACTCCTCAACCTCGGCAGGTAGTCCAAAGGCAGGATAGTGCGAGAATGATGCGTTTCCTTCTTGGCTGAGTGGAGAAACAATCTCCACTTGCCATTTCTGCATGAAGACATCAACCATCTTGATGTCCTCGTCACTCAATCCCGTAGGGTCGCCATTGATGATATAGCATAATGCCCAAGTGGGGACTTTCTCTATCGTCTCAAATCTTTCCATCAGCCAAACGTGAACTTGTTTATATAATAATAGGTGTCCTCGTTCTCATACTCATAGCCGTTGATGAAGTCCACCATTTCATCATCGGTTCTGTCACCTTGCGAGATACCCATCTTCTCACACCACTTGGCAATAGCATCTTGGCAAGTGTCAAAGATGTCCTCACAAGCATCCTCGAAAGGCTCACCCGAAGAACTCACACAGCATTCCTCTGGGAAGAAGCCTTGCTCGTCGTGGACATAGAAAACGTCGCATCCACATTCTATCTCACGATAACTGATGGAAAGTTCTCCACCAAGGACTTTGTTCAGTTCATCAAAAAACTCCTCACAGGCAGCCCAAGCACTTTCGGTGTCAAAGGACAACAAGCAGATGTTCTCGTCTGCCTCAAACTCTGCCCAATAGACATGTCCTCTCACCGATATGCCCATCTTCTCATAGTCGATGCCATAGTGTTCCGCCAACTTGTAGAGATATACGTTCTTGGTGTTCACCTCCATTGTTTGGAGCGTGTTCCAAAGGTCGGCTACCGCCTTGCGTTCGCCCATCACCTTGTACTGAGTGTCACAAATGTTTGCCATAAGTCTTCATTTTTTTATTCCCTAATTTTACATCTGCAATTTCGGGATTGATTAAAATTTTGTTGCCTCAAAAGGTGTCTGTGCTTTTCCTGCAAGGTTCTCTGCTCAAATACGACCTGCAAGGTGGAGATTTTAGCAAGAGACCATAGGCACTGACCTTGCAAGGAATATGGGTACAGACATTACCTTTGCAACCAAATTTATCAAAGCCCAGAAATGGTTATGAAGATTCAGGTAACGGAGTAACAATTAGAAAAGTTGAGTTGTGAGGATAAAAAAGCCAAGAACGACTTGAAACAAGCGATTACAAGTGGAAAGTAACAGAAATCATACAAGAGTTCTTACTGGCGGAAAGAAAGAGAGCGACAACCCAATACAGCATACGGCATGGTTGGGCTATCGCTCCGCAATTCGTTCAGTTCATCCAATCCATTAGTATATATATCCTAAGATGAATGAATTTATATTTGTGTATTGGCTTTGGTTGGCTGCCATAGACAAGTAACACATCTTTTTTCTTTCCGCCAGTAAAAATGATTCTTGAAGTAGAAGTAACAGGGAAAATGGTTGTTGGGTAGCAAAATTTGTTGCACAGGATTTGTTTTTCATTTTGTTGGTTCTTTCTTGTCACCCAACAAAATGACGCTTACGTTTGTATTTTCGTGTACCTACTGATAATCAAGTAGGTAACAAATAAGAATTGTGGTCTTGCTATGTACAACGCTGAAAGCCCCACGTAAGTGTAAATATATAGATAGCACTTATGGCAACGAACGTCAAAAAAGGTCCGAAGCCAGTAAGGGCTGTATATAATACACCCCCATGAGACGTTTCCGTTGCCTTGTTCTTGACCAGCAGTTGAGAGTTTGCGAAGTTCTTACACTGTCAAAACCAAAGCGTACAGTTACGCCTTCATTATGTATGTATTGCCCACCTCAGCCCTTCTGGGGGCTTTCAGCAAGCAACATTGCAAAATTAGAGAAAATATTTCAATCGGGCAAGTTGTTCCCTCGTTTTTTTGAATGCTTTTTGCCTATAGGGTCTCCTTTACAAGAGGTAATATAAACGTTAAATCTTGGAAAAACGGACAAAATAGGCTGGTTTTGCCTTGGAAAAACGGACAAAAAAATTAAGCGTCGGCTTTACGCTTGAATCGAGATGCGATTTAAGCGTAGAGCCGACGCGATTTAAGCGTGAAGCCGATGCGATTCAAGCGTAGAGCCGAAAGCAAAGCTTGGGGCTCGATTTTTTAGCCTTATTGGTGCACGTCGCGCAAGAGGTCGTTGACGGTCTTCACGGGGTTGAAAGTGTCGAGCGGCACCTCCACGAACACCGTGTTCCAGTCGCTCATGGCACCGTTCCACAGGCCAGGCAATTCAAGGGCTTTCAGCGCTTTGCCGTTTTTCGACTTGCTGCTGATGAAGCCCGTCTTGGCATCCACATACTTGCGCAGGTCGAAAGGCTCGCCCTTGTAGTTCTTCGTGGCGCACACGAGGTCCACGGGGTTGAAGTGGGTGTCACTGGTGAACATCTTGACGTAAGCCTCGTTGCTCTTGTCTATCTGCGAGCTCTCAAGTATTTGCGGGCTCACCGTGCCGTCTTGGTTGTAGGCGAGGAACGGTCCGCCGCCAGGCTCGCCCACGTTGCGCACCACTCCGCACACTCGCAGCGGGCGGTTGAGCTTGCCGCGGAGGTATGGCACGAGGTCGCCGTCTTCCAATTCCTTGATGTCGTGCTTGCGGCAGCACAGCGCTTGCTGCACGAAGCGTATGATTTCCTCTATCTTTTCGTGGTTGTAGATGCCCGTGTCGAGCAGGCGCAGGTAGCCAAACGCCTTCTCTTGCACGCTGGCGAGCACGCCTCCGATGATTTGCTTCCACCTCACGGTGTCACCCTTCAACCTGTCGGGCACCACGTTGTCGATGTTCTTTATGAACACCACGTCGGCGTCTATCTCGTTGAGGTTCTCTATGAGCGCGCCGTGTCCGCCCGGGCGGAAGAGCAGCGTGCCGTCGGGGTTGCGGAAAGGCGTGTTGTCAGGGTTGGCGGCTATGGTGTCGGTCGATGGCTTTTGCTCCGAGAACGAGATGTCGTAGCTCACGTTGAGCTTCTTCTCGTAGGCCGCCTTCTTCTCTGCCACCTTCTTCTCGAAGAGCTCCAAGTGGTCGTGCGACACGGTGAAGTGCACGTGCGCCTTGCCGTTGGACGAGGCGTAAAGCGCGGCTTCCACGAGGTGCTCCTCCATTGGCGTGCGAGGTCCTTCGGCATAGCGGTGGAAGAGCAGCAAGCCCTTGGGCAGCAGACCGTAGGCGAGGCCCTCCTTGTTGAGCAGGTTGGCGACCACGGCCTTGTATTCGCCAGCCTTTACCAATGCGGCAACGTCCTTGCCGTTGTTTTCCTTGCACTTCTCGTTTAGCGCGTCGTAGAAAGCGAATTTGCCAATATTGTCGAAAAACTCCTTCTCGAAGTCGGTTTGCGGCTCGTCGTAGCTCGCGTCGAGGAAGGCGAAGAGGTTTTTGAACATTCTGCTTGCCGCTCCCGAGGCAGGAACGAACTTCACGATCTTGTGCCCGGCCTTCTTGTAGGCCTCCCACTTGTCTATGGCCTCTTGCTGGGCCTTGTCGTCTTCCACGGTGATGCCTTTCCCCACCGAAGCCGCGGCTTCGAGCTTGAGGAAGGGGAACCCTTGCTCTATCTCCTTGAGCTGCCGCTCCACCTGGTCTACGGTCATGCCGCGGTCCTCGATTTGTTTCTTGTCTTGTTGAGTTAGCATGTTATATTGGTTTTAGAATTTGATGTTGTCGCGAATCATCGTTTCACGAAGTCCAGTTCCTTTGGCATCTTCAGCCACTTGCGGTTCCTGGCTATCTTCAGCGTGCTTCCCTTGCCCTGCTTGAGCTTGAAGTTCTTGCCATCGTCGGTAGACAGCGTTGCCATGAGGTCCTCGCTGCCATAATCGTTGATTATCTGTATCTCAGCCGTCTTGCCTTTCACCGTGGCAGCGGTGAACAGCCATTTGCGTCCGTCCTCACGGTCGCCGAAGTAGCCCGCCATCGCCCCGTAAATCTCTTGCGTCGGCACCGTGACGTTGTTGTGATAGAAGTCCATCACGATGTAGACATCGTATTTCTGGTTATACAGATAACCCTTGAAAGTTGTTGAATCTTTTTCAGTGTTGCTGGTCTGTGCCGCCATAGCCATTGGCAGTAAGGACAATAGGAAGAACAATAAAACCTTTTTCATCGTATTCAAGTTCATTTTATTGCAAAGGTAACCGTTTGCATCAAGAATTGCACCCTTTTTAAGCATTTTTTGTATATGTTTTTTGTTTTCAGTTTATTTATTATTAACTTTGGGGGCAGAATTTTCAAGCGAAATGGTAAAAAGAGAATTGTTTCCCGACTACATTTTCGAGTCGAGTTGGGAAGTTTGTAATAAAGTCGGAGGAATCTACGCTGTGTTGTCAACTCGTGCCAAGACATTGCACGATAAGCTTGGCGACAATCTTATTTTCATAGGTCCTGATTGCTGGGGCGAGAACCCGTGCCCGTATTTCACGGAAGACGACAAGTTGTTTGCCGCGTGGCAGAAGAAAGCCCTGTCGGAAGGCCTCTACGTGAAGGTCGGTCGCTGGAACATACCCGGCGAGCCGATAGCCATCCTCGTGGACTTCAAGCCGTTCTTCAAGGACAAGGACAAGATCTACGGTGAGCTGTGGCAAGACTTCCAGGTGGACAGCCTCCATGCCTATGGCGACTACGACGAGGCTTCCATGTTCTCTTATGCCGCCGCCCGCGTCACCCAGAGCTTCTATTATTATAATGTGTCGCCCGACAAGAAGGTGGTTTACCACGGCAACGAGTGGATGACAGGTCTCGGCCTGCTCTACATCCACAAGTACGTGCCCGAGATTGCCACCATCTTCACCACCCACGCCACGAGCATTGGCCGTAGCATAGCCGGCAACAACAAGCCTCTCTACGACTATTTCGAGGGATACAACGGCAACCAGATGGCGCAGGAGCTCAACATGCAGAGCAAGCACTCCATTGAGCGCCAGACGGCGAAATACGTGGACTGCTTCACCACGGTCAGCGAGATTACCGCCCGCGAGTGCAAGCAACTGCTCGACAAGCCAGTCGACGTGGTGCTGCCCAACGGTTTCGAGAACAACTTCGTGCCAAAGGGCGCGGCGTTCACGCGCAAGCGCAAGGCGGCACGCGAGAAGCTGCTCCTCATCGCCAACGAGCTCACGGGCGAGCATTTCGACGACAGCACGCTCATCGTGTCGACCAGCGGTCGCTATGAGTTTCGCAACAAGGGCATCGATGTCTTCATCGACGCCATCAACCTCTTGCGCCACGACGCGCGGCTGAAGCGCAATGTGGTGGCGTTTATCGACGTGCCCGCTTGGGTGCGCGAGCCACGCAAGGACCTGCAACAGCGCATGGAGCAGGTGTTCAACGACGGCACGCCTCTCGACACGCCAGTGATAACCCATTGGCTCAACAACATGGACTCTGACAACGCCCTCGGCAAGATGCGCGCCCTCGGCATGTCAAACGACAAGGGCGACAGGGTGAAGATAGTCTTCATACCCTGCTATCTCACGGGCGACGACGGCATAGTGAACTCCAACTACTACGACATCATCCTCGGCAACGACCTTTGCGTCTTCCCGTCCTACTATGAGCCATGGGGCTACACCCCGTTGGAGTCGATAGCCTTCAAGGTGCCTTGCGTCACGACCGACCTCGCCGGCTTCGGCCTCTGGGTCAACTCGGAGCTCGGCCATTATGGTGACCTCGCCGACGGCGTGAAGGTGGTGCACCGCACCGACAGCAACTACGCTGGCGTGGCCAATGCCATCGAGGAGACCATCTACGAGTTCTCCGAGATGGGCGCCGACCAAGTGAAAGCCGTGAGGACCAAGGCCGAGAAGCTGTCAAGGAAAGCCCTGTGGAGCCATTTCATCAAGTATTATGAGAAGGCCTACGACTTCGCCCTGCGCAAGGCTGCGGAGCGCGCGGCAAAGTCGTGATATGGTATGCGCAAAAAGAATAGAATATCTTTTAATAATAAAATATGAAAATCAAAGCTGATTACACGAATGCCCCTCAGTGGAAAGAGCTCAATATCAAGTCGAGCCTCCCTGAGCAACTGGAGTGCCTTAACGAGCTTGCCCACAACATGTGGTGGGCTTGGAACTATGAGGCTCGCAACCTTTTCAAGAGTCTCGATGAGGAGCTCTACGAGCAAGTGGGACACAATCCCGTGCTGTTGCTCGACCGCCTCGGTTACGACCGCAAGGAGGCCATTGTCAAGGACAAGGCCATCATGAAGAAGGTCAAGGAGGTCTATGCCAAGTTCCGCAAGTACATGGACGTGAAGCCCGACAGCAGCCGTCCCTCAGTGGCATACTTCTGCATGGAGTATGGCTTGAACCAGGTGCTGAAGATTTATTCAGGCGGCCTTGGCATGCTCGCCGGCGACTACGTGAAGGAGGCTTCCGACAGCAACGTGGACATGTGCGCTATCGGTTTCCTTTATCGTTATGGCTACTTCACCCAGAGCTTGAGCATGGATGGTCAGCAAATAGCCAAATACGACGCGCAGGACTTCAACTCGCTGCCTATCGAGCGCGTGCTCGACGAGAACGGCAACCAGGTTGTCATCGACGTGCCTTACATGAACTATCAGGTTCACGCCCTCGTGTGGAGGGTCAACGTCGGCCGTGTCAAGCTCTATCTCCTCGACACCGACAACGACATGAACTCAGAGTTTGACAAGCCCATCACCCACAGCCTCTATGGTGGCGACTGGGAGAACCGCCTCAAGCAAGAGATATTGCTTGGCATGGGTGGCGTGCTGATGCTGAAGAAGCTCGGCATAAAGAAGCAGCTCTACCATTGCAACGAGGGTCACGCCGCGCTCTGCAACCTGCAGCGCCTGGTCGACTACGTTGACGGCGGCATGTCGTTCAACGAGGCCCTTGAGCTCGTGCGTGCCTCTTCGCTCTACACCGTGCACACGCCAGTGCCGGCAGGTCACGACTATTTCGACGAGGGATTGTTCGGCAAATACATGGGCGGCTATGCGGCGCGCCTTGGCATCAGCTGGGACGAGTTCATCGGCATGGGCCGTGAGAACCCCGACGACCACAGCGAGCGTTTCTGCATGAGTATCTTCGCTTGCAACACCTGTCAGGAGGTCAACGGCGTGTCCAAGCTCCATGGCTGGGTGAGCCAGAAGATGTTCTCGCCCATCTGGAAGGGTTACTTCCCCGAGGAGAACCACGTGGGCTACGTCACCAATGGCGTGCACTTCCCCACATGGTGCGCTACCGAGTGGCGCAAGGTCTACGACAAGTATTTCGACCCCTCGTTCATGAGCGACCAGAGCAATGAGGAGATATGGCATGCCATCTACAACGTCCCCGACGAGGAGATTTGGAAGACCCGCATGACCCTCAAGGAGAAGCTCATCAAGTATATCCGCGACAAGTTCACCAAGCAGTGGCTCCGCAACCAGGGCGACCCAGCCCGTGTGGTGTCTCTCTTGGAGCGCATCAACCCCAACGCCCTCATGATTGGCTTCTGCCGCCGCTTCGCCACATACAAGCGCGCCCACCTGCTCTTCACCGACCTCGACCGCTTGAGCAAGATCGTCAACGACCCGGAGCATCCGGTGCTCTTCTTCTTCTCAGGAAAGGCACACCCAGCCGATGGCGCGGGTCAGGGCCTTATCAAGAAGATTTACGAGATTAGCCAGCGTCCTGAGTTCCTCGGCAAGATTATCTTCCTTGAGGACTATGACATGCAGCTCGCGCGTCGCCTCGTCTCTGGCGTGGACATCTGGATGAACACGCCTACCCGTCCGCTTGAGGCCTCTGGCACGTCAGGCGAGAAGGCCGAGATGAACGGTGTGGTCAACCTCTCCGTGCTCGACGGCTGGTGGGTTGAGGGCTACCGCAAGGGTGCCGGTTGGGCTCTCCCACAGGAGCGCACTTACCAGAACCAAGGCTATCAAGACTCGCTCGACGCAGCCACCATCTACTCGCTGCTTGAGCACGACATCGTGCCTCTCTACTATGCCAAGAACAAGAAGGGCTACAGCGAGAACTGGATTAAGGTCATCAAGAACTCCATCGCCACCATCGCGCCTCACTACACCATGAAGCGCCAGCTCGACGACTATTACGCTAAGTTCTATACCAAGGAAGCTGAGCGCAGCGCCAAGCTCCAGGCCAACGACAACCGCCTCGCCAAGGAGATTGCCCAGTGGAAGGAAAATGTGGCTGAGCGTTGGGACAGCATCCGCGTGGTCAAGAAGGATGAGGCTCAGCTCTTCGACGCTTGTCAGACGGGCAAGAAGTACAAGCTCAGCTATGTCATCGACGAGCAGGGTCTCAACGATGCCGTCGGCTTGGAGCTCGTCATCCTGAAGCCGGACAGCGACACCAGCGACCGCAGGGTCTTCCGCGTGGACGAGTTCAAGATGGTTGGACACGAGGGCAACAACTACACCTTCGAGCTTGAAGAGGAGCCGGAGCTCGCCGGCAGCTTCAAGACTTGCGTGCGCATGTTCCCGAAGAACGCCAACCTGCCTCACCGCCAGGATTTCTGCTACGTGAAATGGCTTGACTAATATGTCATAGACATACTGCCTATATCATAGGCGCGGCATAGAGATGGGCTGCCACAGCATCCTCCAATGGATGACGTGGCAGCCCATTCGCGTTTGTGTCTTTTCTGCATAAATATAATCATATTGCATGATTTTTGCGCAAATTGTAAGATTATAATGGTTTTTTATTGATAATTGAAAATAAATACTTAATTTTGCAAGCATACATGTAATAGAGCAAATGTATGACGCAGGATTTGAACATGCTTAAGCGTTTTTACGCTTCTTACGCCGAAAAGGTGAAATCGGCAAGGATTCATGCAGGTCATTCGTTGACTTATGCCGAAAAAGTGTTATTCTCCCATTTATTCAATGATTTCCCTTCAGGGCGGTTGCGACGTGGCGAGTCGTATGTTGACTTCCGTCCCGACCGCGTGGCCATGCAAGACGCCACGGCGCAGATGGCACTCCTGCAGTTCATGAATGCCGGCAAGAGTCACGTGGCAGTGCCAGCCACGGTGCATTGCGACCACCTCATACGCGCCGACGTGGGCGTGGAGAAAGACCTGCCCGCGGCAAAGGCTGCCAACAAGGAAGTATACGATTTCCTTAGGTCTGCCTCGGCAAAGTTCGGCATAGGCTTCTGGGCCCCAGGGGCTGGCATCATCCACCAAGTGGTGCTTGAAAACTATGCCTTCCCTGGCGGCATGATGGTTGGCACCGACTCGCACACGCCAAACGCCGGCGGACTGGGCATGGTCGCCGTGGGCGTGGGCGGTGCCGATGCCGTGGACGTGCTCACGGGTCAGCCTTGGGAGCTGCGTCTGCCGCGGCTCATTGGCGTGAGGCTCACGGGCAGGCTCTCCGGCTGGGCGTCGCCAAAGGACGTGATACTTGAGATTCTCGGTCGCCTCACCGTGAAGGGCGGCACCAACGCCATACTCGAGTATTTCGGCGACGGCGTGGCAAGCCTCTCAGCCACAGGGCGCGCCACGATATGCAACATGGGCGCGGAGCTCGGAGCCACGTGCTCCATATTCCCATTCGACGACAACACCGCGACATACCTTCGCCAGACAAGTCGCTCGGACGTTGCCGACATGGCTTTTGCCAATGCCCAAGACCTCAAGGCCGACCCTGAGGTCTATGCCGCGCCCGACAAGTATTTCGACCAGCTGATAACCATCGACTTGTCAACGCTTGAGCCACACCTCAACGGCCCGTTCACGCCCGATGCCGCCACGCCCTTGTCGGAGATGAAGGCAAAGGCCCCACGGGAAGGCTATCCCTTGAAGGTGGAGGTGGCGTTGGTAGGCTCTTGCACCAACTCGTCGTATCAAGACTTGGCGCGCGCCGCGTCGGTGGCTCGCCAGGCCATCGCCAAGCGCATACCGATGAAGGCCGAGCTCATAATCAACCCCGGTTCGGAGATGATTCGCCACACGGCAGAGCGCGACGGCATACTCGATGACCTGCGAAAGGTCGGCGGAGTGATAATGACCAATGCGTGCGGCCCTTGCATCGGGCAGTGGAAACGCCACACCGACGACAACAACCGCAAGAACACCATCGTGACATCGTTCAACCGCAACTTCCGCCGCCGTGCCGACGGCAACCCAAACACCTTCGCCTTCATCGGCTCGCCAGAGATGGTCGTCGCCCTCGCCGTGGCAGGACGACTCGACTTCAATCCCGCCACCGACAAGCTCACCGATGCCGACGGCCACGAGGTAATGCTCGATGAACCGCGAGGCGAGGCGTTCCCGCCGTCGGGCTTTGCCGTGAGCGATGGCCAAACGGTAGGCAACGTGGAGCAACTGGAGAAGGAAGGCCTCTTCGTGCCGCCGCATGAGGACAAGGACGCCGAGGTGGTCATCGACCCCCACTCACAGAGATTGCAAAGGCTCGCACCGTTCCCGCGTTGGGACGGCAAAGAGCTCACCGACATGCCAGTGCTCATAAAGACCCAGGGCAAGTGCACCACCGACCACATATCCATGGCAGGGCCGTGGCTGCGTTTCCGTGGCCACCTGCAAAACATATCCGACAACCTGCTCATGGGAGCCGTAAACGCTTTCAACGGCAAGAGCAACAGCGTGAAAGACCAGATTGACGGCAAGTACAAAGAGGTGTCGGCAGTGGCAAGGCACTACAAGGAACAAGGCGTGCCAAGCGTCATCGTGGCGGAAGACAACTACGGCGAGGGCAGTTCGCGCGAGCACGCCGCCATGGAGCCGCGCTTCCTCAACGTGCGCGTGGTGCTGGCGAAGAGCTTCGCGCGCATTCACGAGACCAACTTGAAGAAGCAGGGAATGCTCGCCCTCACTTTCGAGGACAAGGCCGATTACGACAAGGTGCGTGAAGACGACCGCGTGTCTGTCACGGGCTTGAAGTCCATGGCTCCCGGCAGCGAGTTCACCGTGACACTCGCCCATGCCGATGGCACCACGGAGACCTTCAAGGCGCGGCACTCCTACAACGAGTTGCAGATAGAATGGCTGAAAGCCGGAAGCGCGCTCAACTACTTGACGACTGACGTGCAGGGGCGGGCCCTGTGCCCGTCCGCAACCAAAGCGGACGCATAGACAAAAATACACCCACACGAAATCAACATGTAAATTATTAAAAAGGTCGTAGATGAAGATAACAAAGATAAATGGAAAACTGATGGTGCCCGACACCCCGACGATACCATTCGTCGAGGGCGATGGCGTGGGAGCCGAGGTCACTCCCGTGATGCGAGGCGTGGTCGACGCTGCCGTGGCTAAGGCTTACGGCGGCAAGCGAAAGATAGAATGGAAGGAAGTGCTTGCCGGTGGCAAGGCCCATGAGCTCACGGGCGAGTGGCTTCCGCAAGCCACCATGGATGCCTTCCGCGAATATCTCGTGGGCATCAAGGGTCCGCTCATGACCCCTGTGGGGGGCGGCATCCGCAGCCTCAACGTGGCGCTTCGCCAGGGTCTTGACCTCTACGTGTGCCAACGCCCCGTGCGCTATTTCAAGGGCGTGGTGAGCCCAGTGAAGCATCCTGAGAAAGTGGACATGTGCATCTTCCGCGAGAACACCGAGGACATCTACGCCGGAATAGAGTGGGAGGCAGGCACGCCCGAGGCGCGCAAGTTCTACGACTTCATCCACGACGAGATGGGCGTGACGAAGGTGCGCTTCCCCGAGACGTCGGGCTTTGGCGTGAAGCCCGTGAGTCGCGAGGGCAGCGAGAGACTCATCCGCGCCGCCATCGACTTCGCCTTGGCTCATGGGCGCAAGACCGTGACCCTTGTGCACAAGGGCAACATAATGAAGTTTACCGAGGGCGGATTCAAGAAGTGGGGTTACGCCTTGGCTGAGCGCGAGTATAAGGACGCTCTCGATGACGGCCGTCTCGTGGTGAACGACTGCATCTGCGACGCCTTCCTGCAAAACGCGCTGCTGAAGCCACAGGATTACAGCGTGATAGCCACCATGAACCTCAACGGCGACTACGTTTCCGACATGCTCGCAGCCCAGGTGGGCGGCATCGGCATAGCGCCAGGGGGAAACATCAATTACCAAACCGGGCACGCCATCTTCGAGGCGACCCACGGCATAGCGCCCGACATTGCCGGAAAGGACATAGTGAACCCGTCGAGCATAATCCTGTCCGCCGTGATGATGCTCGACTACATGGGCTGGCACGAGGCTGGCAGGCTGATAGAGAACGCCTTGGAGCGGCTCTTCCAGAAAGGCGTGGCCACGGCAGACCTCGCGAGGTTCATGCCCGATGGAAAGAGCGTTGGCACAAAGCGGTTTGGCGAAAAAATCATTGAGCAACTATGAAGAAGGAATATTTAGTATATAAACTCAGCGATGAGGTAAAAGATGCCTGCAAGATACCGCAGGAGGCATTCACCAAGTATGGCGTGAAGCGCGGCTTGCGCAACGAGGATGGCTCGGGTGTGCTCGTTGGCTTGACAAACATAGGCAATGTCATAGGTTATGACCGTGCCGAGGATGGCACGCTCAAGCCTTGCCCCGGACGGCTCTATTACCGTGGATATGAGCTCGACGACCTCGTGTCGCCCTTGTTGAGGGAAAAGCGGTTCGGATTCGAGGAGATTGCCTATCTCTTGCTGTCGGGCAAGCTCCCCGACAAGGAGGAGCTCGCGGCGTTCAAGGAACTGCTCAACGACAACATGCCTCTCGACCACCGCACCATTGTGCACATCATCGACATTGAGGGCTCAAACATCATGAACATCCTCTCGCGCTGCGTATTGGAGATGTACACGCTCGACCCCAACCCCGACGACATAAGCCGCGACAACCTCATGAGGCAAGCGGTGGAGCTCATAGCCAAGTTCCCAACCATCGTGGCGTATGCTTACAACATCTACCGCCACTCGGTACAAGGCAGCAGCCTGCACATCAGTCACCCGAAGGAGAACTTGGGCATTGCCGAGAACTTCCTCTACATGCTCAAGCGCGACTATACCGACCTCGACGCGCGCATGCTCGACCTCTTGCTCATAACCCAGGCTGAGCACGGCGGCGGTAACAACTCCACGTTTACCGTGCGCGTGACGAGTTCCACTCGCACCGACACCTATTCGAGTATAGCGGCGGGCATAGGCTCGCTGAAAGGTCCCTTGCATGGCGGTGCCAACATCAAGTGTATCAATATGTTCCACCACTTGAAGGAAAATATCTCCGATTGGACCGACCTCGACGAGATAGACACCTACCTCAACCGCATGCTACGCAAGGAGGCCTACGACAAGTCGGGGCTTATCTATGGCATCGGCCATGCCGTCTATACCATGAGCGACCCTCGCGCGGTGGAGCTGAAACGTCTCGCAGGCGAGCTTGCCAGGGAGAAAGGACGCATGAAGGAATACGAGTTCTTGAAACTCATAGAGCAGGAAGGCGTGAAGTGTGTCACGGCTTTCAGGAAGTCGAAGAAGCCCATCTGCGCCAATCTCGACTTTTACTCAGGCTTTATCTACGAGATGCTGGGCTTGCCACAGGAAATCTATACCCCAATCTTTGCCATGGCGCGCATCGTGGGATGGATGGCGCATCGCATCGAGGAGCTCAACTTCGAGGGACGGCGCATCATCCGACCTGCCTACAAGAACATTTTGGAACACAAGGATTATGTGCCGATAGGGGAGAGGTAATTTCAATTGCTTTGCAGGGGCGGGCCCTGTGCCCGTCCGCAACCCGAATGGCAATATGAGTCCGCAACCCGAATGGCAATATGAGTTATACAAATTGAAGCAAACATTATCAAAAGGCGAGCAAAACGGTTGGCTTTTGCCACATTCTTCTTTCCTTTGCACGCGGAAAGACAAGACAAATGCAGGACAATACCATTCTGACCATAACAGGAAGTGACCCCACGGGCGAGTCGGGAATCCAGGCTGACATCAAGTATATATCAGAACTTGGACTCACCGCCGTTTCCGCCATCACTACCATTACCCTGCAAAACACCCTTGGCATACAGGAGTTTCATGACCTGCCTGCCGGTGTGGTGGGTGGTCAGATAGAGGCTCTTGTCAACGATGTGCAGCCAAAGGTGGTGAAGATAGGCATGATGAGGCGTGTGGAGACCATTCAAACGGT
>DAIOUH010000030.1:18782-21890 GCA_036751585.1 Prevotella sp.
GGCATGAACATGGAAGAGGCCGTGGGCAACGCCAACGAGTTTTGCCAAAGGCAACTGTCAGCCACGACCGTGCTTCAAGGAAGGAGCGGCCAGCTCTACAACGACTTCGTGTCGCTCGTTCGCCAAGACTTTGCCGTGAACAGCGACGTGGCATCCTACTCGGAGAAGCTCAACGTGGGCAGTGCCTATCTTGGGCAAGTGTGCCGACGTATAGCCGGCAAGAGTCCCAAGAGCATTATCGACGACTTCATCGTGAAAGACATTGAGCGGCAACTCTCCAAGACCAACAAGACCATCCAGGAGATAGCGCAAGGTCTCGGGTTCTCGTCGCAAGCGCATTTGTCGAGGTTTTTCAAGAACATAGTAGGCAAATCACCAAGCGAATATAGAACATGGAAGACAGAATGACTTTGAACCGCAACCTGGCGCAGATGCTCAAGGGCGGTGTTATCATGGACGTGACTACGCCCGAACAGGCAAAAATAGCTGAGGCAGCCGGCGCGTGCGCCGTAATGGCGCTTGAGCGCATACCTGCCGACATACGCGCGGCTGGCGGCGTGGCGCGCATGAGCGACCCCAAGATGATCAAGGGCATACAGCAGGCGGTGTCGATACCGGTGATGGCGAAGTGCCGCATTGGTCATATCGCCGAGGCGCAGATATTGCAGGCCATAGAGATAGACTACATTGACGAGAGCGAGGTGCTCAGCCCCGCCGACAACGTTTACCACATCGACAAGACCAAGTTTAACGTGCCATTCGTTTGTGGCGCCAAGAATCTCAGCGAGGCTTTGCGCCGCATTGCCGAGGGTGCCACGATGATTCGCACCAAGGGCGAGCCAGGCACGGGCGACGTGGTTCAGGCCGTGAGCCACATGAGGTTGATGCAGAGTGAGATACGCCGTCTGGTAGGCATGGCTGAGGATGAATTGTTTGAAGCCGCCAAGCAGTTGCAGGCACCTTACGACCTCGTGAAATACGTCCACGACAACGGCAAGTTGCCAGTGGTCAACTTTGCCGCAGGTGGCGTGGCCACACCTGCCGATGCCGCGCTGATGATGCAGCTCGGTGCCGAGGGCGTGTTTGTGGGCTCTGGCATATTCAAGAGCGGCAACCCGGCAAAGCGTGCCGCCGCCATTGTGCAAGCCGTGACCAACTACAAGGATCCAGTCAAGCTCGCGGAGCTCTCCGAGGACCTCGGCCCAGCCATGGTGGGCATCAACGAGGAGGAGATAAAGGTCTTGATGGCTGAAAGGGGCAAATAAAAATGCGCATAGCGGTTTTATCCCTTCAAGGTGCCTTCGTAGAGCACGAGCGTATGTTGCGAAGCCTTGGCGCCGACGTGTTTGAGGTGCGCGAGCTTGCCGATTGGCACCAGCCCAAGGACGGGTTGATATTGCCTGGCGGCGAGTCAACGACCCAAGCCAAGCTCCTCAACGACCTCGACCTCCTGAACCCCATCAAGGCAGACATAGAAGCAGGGTTGCCAGTGTTTGGCACTTGCGCTGGACTTATCCTCCTTGCCAAGGACATCGAGGGCAAGCCGGAACGGCGTTTCGCCACGATGGACATCAGCGCGCGCCGCAACGCCTATGGCAGGCAGCTCGGCAGTTTCCACACCGAGGCGGACATGGACGGCGTGGGGCGCATACCGATGACATTCATCCGCGCGCCTTATATCAATGGCGTGAGCGGCGAGGCGAAGGCGCTTGCCACGGTCGATGGCCACATCGTGGCTGCGCGACAAGGCAACCAGCTCGTCACGGCGTTCCATCCGGAGCTCGACACCGACACGCGTGTCCACGCCTACTTCTTGGGCATGATGAAGAATTGACTTTCTACGATTTCGGCTTTGCAGGGGCGGGTCCTGTGCCCGTCCGCAACCAATTTGGATGCATTGGCAAATCAATGCAAACGGGCCATGCGGGTTGCGGACGGGCACAGGGCCCGCCCCTGCACGTCGTTATCATTGCGAAGCCGACATCTTTGAAATCTTTTTATCCGTGTGAGCATACGATGTGTGAAAGGAAAGCACCCAATCGAATCAACATGGCTACTGAATTATTATTATTCCTTTGACAATTTGTCGTTTCTTGCTTGAAAATGCTTAATTTTGTGGTATTGTTTATACATATAGCATGAAAAAAATCTTATCGTCTTTTCTCTTCTTGACAACATTTGGCATGCCGACGTTCGCTGGCAACCATGTTGTTGGCAGTTTTCGCCTCAATGGTCCGGTGGCGTTGAGCCGTCCGTTTATGCTCGACAGCGTTGACGTGAACGGCAAGGCATTCAGCGACGACGCTTTCTTGAGCTGCCCGTTGCGCGATTCGGGCACGCAAACACTTGCTTCAGGGCAGAAGTTGCAATCGCAATCGGCATTGTCCTTGGCATCGCTCTCGTTCGATGTCGAAGCGACCATGTATACCAAGGCCAAGATTGCCGTGGCAGGTCTGAAGACCAACAAGGTCTATGTGGATGGCAAGGAGAGCGATGGCGACCTGACCTTTGAGCCGGGCAGCCACCACGTGGAGGTGCGCGCGCTTCTGCGTGGCGCGGCGAGGCCCAAGATCACCGTCTCCACCGACAACGATGCCGCGCTGACCATTCTTGAGCCAGGCGCGAAGCGTCTCTACGGCATCAAGGACGTGCTCGTGTGCAAACGCTACTGGGGCTTGAGCCTTTCGCCCGACGGCCGCTATGCCATATCCGGATGCTACGACACCCACGATGGCGGCAAGGTGGTGTGGTCGTGGACGCTGAGGGAAGTGGCCACAGGCAAGGTGCTGCGCGTGAGCGACAAAAGCATGAAGTTCTACCCTGGCAGCGACGACCTGCTCACCGAGCGCGTGGCTGACAACGGCAACCGCCAGCTCGTGAGGACATCCATTGTAGATGGCGGCGAGACGGTGGTGGTGCCCAACCTGCCCAAGGATGACAGTTGGGAGATGACACCCGACGGCAAGGCCATTATCCTCTCGCACGAGAATAAGGGTCCCGTGGAAGATAAGGACGTGTTTCAGGTGGTGGAGCCCGATGATCGTCAACCTGGGTGGCGCGACCGCACGTCGCTCTCGCTCTTCGACATCAAGACGGGCGTGGAACAGC
>DAIOUH010000031.1:0-20944 GCA_036751585.1 Prevotella sp.
TGCTGCCGCCCTCGCCCGTCATGGTGTAACCACTCGTCACCGTGCGGAAATAATAGCCATACTCCTTGCCTTGCTTCTTGGCCTCGCGGCGAAGCATCTGGCGCAGCTGTGCATCCGTGTTGGGAGCCTTGGTCTCTACCACGAGGTTCGACTGACGGCTCACGGGGTCATTGCCAAAAGAGGCGCGACCGTGACCATTGCTCTCGGGAAATCCGTCGAGAGGCACGCGGCTCATGAGGAACGAGCGGAGCACGCCATTGGTGACGTTTGCCACGCGGCGAGCCTTCACGCCCTCGCTGTCGTAGAGGTAGTAGCCGTTCATGTCGGTGCCGGCATAATGGCGAAGCGTCGGGTCGCAATACACTTGGAAAGAAGCGGGCAACACCGACTTGCCTACCATGTTCTTGAACGTCTCGCCACCTTCCTTCAAGCGGTGGCCCTCAAGCCTATGGCCGAATATCTCGTGGAAGAACACGCCACTGGCAGGGCCGGAAAGGATTGCCGGTCCAGTGTAGGGATTGGCGACAGGAGCCTTGCGCAGGGCTTCCACACGATTGAGCAAGTCCTTGGCAGCGGCAATCATCGTGTCTTGCGATGGCAACGAGTCGGGATTGAATGCGAAGAAGTCTTGCATCAAAGGCAGTTGCATGCCATCATCCGCCACGGCCTGAACCATCAGCATGACCCTTGCCGAGCGGCGGTTTTGCGCGACCTCGGTGCCATCGGTGTTGACGAGATAAGACCGCGACACCTCATAGTCGAGCGACACGGAGCCTTGCGTGAGGCTCGCGTCGGCCTTGAACACGGCGGAGATGGCGTTGAGCCTGTCTTGCCATGTCTTGCCGTCTATCTTAACCTTGTCGAGGTCGTAAGGGTTCTCATAATATTTCTCCACTGGCGCATCGGAGAAGCAAGGAGCCTTGTCTTCCTCAGCCGTGCTTGTGGAAGCCTTGCTCTTGGCCTGCTGGTATGCCGCGAGAGAATAGTCGTAGCGCGTGCGCGTCGCCGACCAAATGTTGGTCGTGATGCCCTCGGTGGCGTTGTCGTCGTAGGGGATGGTAACAGTCATGGCCGACCTTCCGTCGCGACTCGGCATGCACTGCGAGTTGTACTTGAAATTGTCGAACTTCTTGTCGCCCAAGCGTATTTGTGGTGTCACGTAGCGGCGGCGGCTCTCGTTGTCGGAAGCCGTCTCGCCGAAGCTGCTGCTTATCACGTGCTTGTACACGTCGTCGGCACGATAGCTCATGAAGTAGGGCTTCACCTGCTGGCTCTGCAGCTCAGCATAGTTGTGCGCGAGCTCCGTCTTCAAGATGCCAAGCAGCTTGTCGGACGAGGCCTGGGCGGAGACGCTGACGCTGAAAAGTGCCAACGATGCCGATAGGATGATATTGTTTCTAAACATCATTTGCTGGATTAATTAGGATTATGATTACTCGTAGAAGCCAAGCCCAGCGAACGTCACGGCAAAGAATCCGTGATAAGCGTTGGCAGGGAACTTCAACTGAACGTATCTCACCATGCGTTTCTTGGAGAATGGGATGATGTTGATCTCTCCCGCGCTCTTGCCAAGATAGCATTCATCCAAATTGGTAGCTTGCGAGAACACGCCTGACTTATCTGCCGTGGACACTTCCACCTTGTTGACAGCATAGTCATAATCTTGATCATACTGCCCGAAGTTCTTTTGGACAAGTTCCATTCCACTAACCATCTTCTCACTCTTGAGATCCACGACGATAGTGTAGGTCACACTTGACTGCGAATTGAGCGGTGTCCAACAACTCTCCGTGTTGTCGTCGAGCAGATATTCCGGATGAGAATTGTAACCATTCTCGTCCTTAGGTGTCACGGAAATGGAAGCATTGCGCAAATCGTAGAACTTGTAGGCTGGCATTACTGGCTTACCCATGTCCTTCATGTAAGACAAATTGCCCAACGATGAATAATGCTTGTTGTAGCGCTCCACTGTCAAGCCCGTGAGTTTGTGCATCGTATTAAGCACAAACTTGCTCGGCACAGCCTCAGCCACACTCAGTTGGCCACGCTCGGTGTCATTGATGCCGGCATCGGTGAGATAACGGTGAGAGCCAAGGACAAGAGTCTTCAACTTAGGAAGATTGAGCAAGTCATCGAAGTTGGTAAGGTCAACATCCAGAGACAGTTTGGTCACGTTGTCAGACCAGCTGTCCTTGACATTGCCATCAGCATCAAGGACATCAGAATTAACGCCATAAACTTTCTTTAGAGCTTCCTTGAAGTCAGAACTGAACGTCTTTTGAGGCGTAAGCTCAAACACGGGGAAATTGATTAAGTCCTCACATCCCGACACTCTTCCAGTGCGGTAAAGCCGTATGGGTTTGGTCTTGTCGACCGCGTCGTTGAGTAGCTTGTAGGGGCATTTGTCCCAATAAGTCCAAAACAACTCGTTGCCATCAGCCATGTCTTGCGTAATGACAAGAGAGTCAGCCTCGCCGTCCTTCTTGGTGTACTTGAGCACAGCATTTGTCAAGCCGTCTTGCCAACCAAGGAACTTCAATGCCAAACGGTCGCCTATGAAGTAATAAGACGAAATGACACGGGAGAACGACTGTATCACCTCATGCTGCTCAGTGTAAGGACGGGCATAGAGTGTAGACGACAACGACTCCTTTCCCTCACCACTGATTGCCGTGAGGGTCACTGAGTAAGAAGAGTTGGTCAACCCCGTGATGTTATAGGACGTGACGTTCCTGTCGAGCAACACGGAGTCGGACTTGGCATTGTCATCAGACCACTTAACCTTAACCTTGCTTACAGCCGGGTCAATAGGAGAGTCCCAGGAAGCGATAAGACGGTTCCATCCAGACTTTAGCTGGAAGTTCTCGGTCTCGCCTATATACCTTTTTTCTCCCCCTTCTGTCCATTCGCTGAACGTGTCGGCAATGTCACCACACCCGGAAAGTGCGGACGCGACCATGGCGGCCACAATAAAATATTTTCGTGTTTTCATGGCTTATTCATCCTTTTTTGTGTAAATTTCCATTTCCGAGAGGAAAACGTACTTGGCAATATTGCCACTACTATGATAGGTGTCGTTTGACTGGTCAAAAGTATCGTTAATCACTATTTTCAAATAGCGATAACCGCCATCTTGACCTTCCGCAGGCACGCCGACAGAACAGCTCAAAGGATCAGTGGTATCCACATTGTCCTTAGTGACACCACTGCCATTATAATTGTAGTCATACCAGCAGCCATAGCACCAACGTAGCTTGGCGTCAATCAACTTATCTTGCTTGTAACTGCCAATTTTCTTCCAGGTTTTGCTGTCCCAATCTCCAGCGGAGCCGCCATCGTCCTTAGCTCCATAAACGGTTATGTCGCACGGAACCTTTGACGGGAAATCATATTCTATCAGTTTTACATTTGGATATTTAGAATAAACAAATCTACGGCTAAGCCAAAACGGCTCAAAGAATTTCACCTCCGCTGTGAGACGATTTTTCTTCATGTCCACATACATAGGCACTCCAACGGCTTCCGGGCCGGCAATTGTCATCCTGAGATGCTTTTCGCCATCTTTGTCACCAAAAAACTTCACGCCTTTAGAGTCGCCATCAGTGAGCCATTCTTTGCCAACCATATACTCGGGATCCTCAACTATCTTGCTCCACTCTATATCCATTTGGTCAGCAGGCAATTTCTCTGTATTATAGGAAGCGATGTTCTCAAACACCTCCTGCTTAACCATATATCCACGAAAATCCTCGGTACGGACAACAATCGTGTTGACTTCTTTCTTTTGATTGGTCTTGAAAATCATGGTGTCAGTGCCTTCCTTGATATTGAAGGATTGCAGCAACAAAGTGTCCTCCTTGTTAGTATAAGGATTTGTACCCAGATAGAAGATATGAGCCATACCCGACGACTCTGCTGGGTTGTCGGTGATAACCGTGAAGCCATTCCATCCTGACTGAACCTTGATACCCTTGAAAAAAGCCACGGGACCAGAATCGTGGGTACTGAACGTCACATTGATTGGTAAACTTTCATCACCATTCCTTTTCTGGAAGCGAACCTGTGCCGGCACGTTCTCCTTGGCTTCATTGAAACCAATGATTTTCAAGGAGTCGGCCATGGGGCTCGCGCTGAGCAAGCATTCCTTTCCGCTATAGTCATTGTAACTGACGGTCATGCCCACCACGTCCTCGTCTTTAGGGAAGGTATAGTGCATGATAGCACCACCCGCGACAGGGCGAAACGAGAAATTTTCAGCCTTCAACGCACTGTCGAAACCTCCATAGGTATCCTCGCTACACGACACCGCCACGGAAGCCAACAAAAGCATTGGCAAATATAATAATGTCTTTATATGCATTTCTTAGGATAAATTATAATGTTTCAATGGCATATATGCCAAAAATGTGTTACCATCCAGGGTTTTGTTTTACGCCAGACACAAGGATTTCCTCAGCACGTATTGGCCAGAAATAATCGTGGCGCGCGTCAAACTTGCGTTTCTTCCATACCACGACTGGACCCTCAAAGTTGTTATAGAAAGCCTGGTCTGTTTTGCCCAAAATGTTCCAGCCACGTTGTGGCTCGTTGAGGGTTGTCTCAGCCTCCATCCAGCGGCGAAGGTTCCAGAACCTACGGCCCTCAAAAGCAAACTCGATGTTCCACTCACGATGGATAATCTCCCGCATGCCATTCTGGGTCTTCACCTTGTCTGGATGCTTGGCGTAGTTTGTCCATGATGTCACCACATCTGGAATGCCGGCGCGCTTGCGCACCACGTCAATCATGTCGTAGACGTGCTGGTTAGGCTTGTCAAGATACTCATTCCATGCCTCCGCAGCCATAAGGTACAACTCAGGAAGTCTATACTCAACCTGTTTTTCACCAGCGCTAACTTCACCATCACTATAGTAATAGAAAGGTCGCGACGGATTAATGCCTTTCTTCACCCAATATCCAGAAAGGCACTGTGGGGTATTGCTGTTGATTGTTGTGGAAACTGTTCCGAAAGGCTTACCTTGCCTTGCATCCACAAGCAATGCCTCGTATTGCTTTTTACCATTATTGGACACGGCCTGCACCCAATAAGAATTATGAGGGGCTATGTCTGCGTAAAAACGTGGTTCGCGGCGGCGATGCAATGTCAGGACTTCCGTGTTGAGAGGCAACACGTCACGGTACTTTGAGTCAGCCTCCTTGCTAAGGGTGTAGGGAGATGAAAGCCATGTCTTGTCCTCGTCGATAGGCAGACCGTTATCGGTATAGAACATCTCCACCATTTTCATGCTCGCGCCAAGGCAACCCATGGTATTCGGGTCATAATATTTGCCATTTAGTTGATTCTCAGGAATCTGAGGCACTCGATAGGTAAAGCCATTGCATAAGCCATTTTGGTCCTCAAAAGAGAGCAGTGCCTCATTGCTCTCATGACGGAAATCGAAAGATGAAAGCCTAATGTCCATTATGGTGTTGAGCAACGGTGTGGTTTGGTCAGCGGTGCCACTATACAGCTTCTCACCACCCTGTTGGCAATATTGAATTGCCTCGTCGGCAGCCACCGCTGCCTTATGCCACTTCTCCTTGTCATAGTCAGGGAAAAGGCGCACTCCATCCTTGTTTTTGAAATCCCTCATCTTCGTGTTTCCGTTGAACAATGGAGAAGCGGCATAGAGAAGCGCGTATGCTTTCAACGTGGCTGCCGCCTCGCGGTTGTAGTATGCCTTGTTTGTGGAGAGAGCCTCGTTTCGCGACGGAAGATCCTTGATGGCCTCATCGCAAAGACGAACGATAGCGTTCACACAAGAGTCAACCGGCTGGCGAGGCTGCTGCATTTCGCTAACACCGCTGTTGGCTGGTATGTTTTTCGGAACAAGGATAATAGGCCCATATCGACGGAACAATTCAAAATAGAATTGAGCCTTAATTGCCTTAACCTCTGCCTTCCACACTCTTTTCTCATCATCGGTGGCATTGCCGCACGCGTCCATGTTGTCAAGGAAGACATTGCAATAGTTTATGCCACAATAGAATTGGTCTTTCGCCCAAATGTTATTGTATGGGTTGGAAGCCATTTGCAAGCCATCAGATATGAAAAGTCCTGTGAAAAGAGTTCTGTTTTCACCATATTGCACGGCGTAGTTGCGTAAATACTGACCAGCGACAAATTCATCCGACCCGAGGAATTGAGGAGAGTGTATAAAATCACCAGACTCGTCCTTTATCATCGAATAACAAGTTTGGAGCCATTTATAAGCATCAGCTTTCTGCTCGAAATTTGATTCGACAGTTTCTATATCGCCTTTGGGCACCACGTCCAGATAGTCGTTGCAGGCTGTCAGCGCTGTTGTCACAACAATGACGCATCCCAATTTGTTTATTATATTCATTATTCTAAAAACTTAAGTTAAAACCAAGGGTATAAGTACGCTGAATTGGGTAATTGAAACCATTTTCTCCAAGCTCCACATCCCAATCGTGGAAGTTGGTTATAATAAACGGGTTGTTGACCTGCGTATATATCTTGGCGTTCTTGAAACCAATCTTGCGGCAGAATTTCTGAGGGAAGTTGTATGCCAGCACAAGTTGGGTACAGCGAAGGAAGTTGACCTCGTGCATGAAGAAAGTACTCTTTCTGGTCTCATTGTTACTCTTACTGTACCAGTCCTCTTGTGGATTGTGATGGGTAATGCTGTAAGTGGAAAGACGTGGCCAGAAAGCATGCACGTTTTGGTTGTCCTCACTCCAGTGATTCTCGTAGATGCTCTTCAGCAAGGCATGGTCGCCAACGAATGGCGAGAGGTCTACAGGATTCATGAAGAAAGAACGCTGGCCAGAGCCCTGAAAGAAGAATGAGAACTCAAAGCACTTGTAGTTGAACGTGCCGTTGATACCATAGATGAGTCGCGGTGTCTCCGGATAGCCAATAAACACGGCATCGTTGACGTCAATCACGCCATCGTTGTTCACGTCACGGTACTTAATGTCACCAGGCATCACGTCACCGTCCTGACGGGGCGAGTTGTCAATCTCAGCCTGGTCACGGAAAAGTCCCTCAGCGATGTATCCCATCGGCTGCGAGATTTCCTTACCCACCTTGCGCTGCCACGCTGGTTTATCAGTTGGTTCCTCCAAACTCTTGTAAGTCACCTTGTTGTATGTCAACGTTCCATTGAGAATCAACCAAATGTCGTTGTTGAACATCTTTTGGAACTTGGCACTCAAGTCTACGCCACGGCTATAGGTTTCACCAATGTTTGCCAACTGGTCAACCTCTATACCCATGGATGCTGGTACATTCGTTCGTGTAGAAATGATGTTGTGACGATACTCCTTGTATGCGTCAGCCTGAAGTTCAAACAATCCCTTGAACATCTTGAGCTCAACGCCGAGATTGTATTGCTCAGCTATTTCCCACTTGATGTCTGGATTGGCATAGGAAGAGATGACTCGTCTGCTGAAACCACTAGTATTATTTGCCTCCGGGTTACTGCCCATGCCTTTGCTTGACAACACCGGCATGAAAACGAAGCGAGGTGTCGAGACTATACCGTCATTACCCACCTTGCCATAGGAGAAACGGAACTTAAGGAAGTTGATGGTATTTCTCACGCCTTTCATCCAAGGCTCCGAAGATGCCACCCATGCCACACCACCGGCAGGGAAGAAACCGAAGCGGTTTTTCTTCGCAAAACGCTCAGAGCCATTGTAACCGAAGCTCAGCTCTCCAAAATAACGGTCAAGATAACCGTATGAGCCACGACCGGAGAAAGTAAGGTTGCGCTGTGGCTGGCCATTGAGCACGTCCGTGATCGGTGAAAACGTCTTTTCTTCCATCTGGGCCACGGCAGTGAGAGAAGTTTGATGCCTGTTCTTGTCTGGGCCACCCCACGCGGCTGTGTGCATGAGCGTGCCGGTCAGTGCCATGGTCGTCGTAGTCGTACCTCCGTTGCCGCTTTGAGCCTTAAGCGTTCTTGTTGGATCTTCCATGCCTATTCTGACCTCTGCCAACTCATGCTCACCAGTTTCCTGGTTATATCCTGTCAATGCGTAATAATAAGGAACCGTGGAGAATGCGTTGTTGTAATAGCCTGTGACAACGGCAGAAGCCCTCGCGCGAAACTCAAGGCCCTTGACGAATCTCGCGAGCTTCTGGATGTACTCTGCCTGGTTTGTCACGCTATATCTGGTACGGTTGACGTAACCCTGCTGCAAAAGGGCGTAAGGGTTGGTCTTCTTCGACTGTGTGGTTCCGAAAAGAATATGCGGCCAATTGTGAGCCTTGTCAGCTGGGTAAGTAGGGGCGAAATCTACAGGGGAGGCGTTGAACATATAGCTATACGCGCTCTGCTGGTCGAGCATTGGGCCATGATATTTATCAATGGTCGTGACAGAGTTGATTACGAGTTGAGCTCCAGCTGTCAAGTCAATGTTGAGGTTGGAGCGGAACTGCAACTGGTGGTTTGAGATGTTGCACGAGAAGTCGTTGAGCTTGTCGGTCTTCAGCATGCCTTCATCATAGTTGTAGTTGAGAGCCGCGTAATATTGCACCTTCTGCGAGCCACCACGGATATTAAGTCCGGCATGGTGATTCCACGACAGATTCTTAAAGAGCTTCTTCTTCCAATCCACAGCAGGATAGAGCCAAGAAGGATAGTTGCCGCTCTGAGTCCTGTTGATGCGCTCAACGGAATACATCGGAGTAGCATCGGGGTTGCGGCTGAGCAATGCTTGGTTGTAAGCCTTCATGTAGGTGATTGGGTCTACGACATCAATGTCTTGCGTAGGCTGAGAGATGACGCTCTCATAACGCACTGTGGTATAAACGGATCCAGCGTTACCTTTCTTGGTGGTGACCATGATTACGCCGTTGGCACCACGAGCACCGTACATGGCCGTGGCAGAAGCATCCTTCAACACAGAGAAGCTCTCAATGTCCTCAGGAGCGATACGAGAGAGGTCGAGCTTGCTCGACTCAACATTATCTATAAGTATAAGAGGGTCGGTGTTGGCGCTGCTGTTAAATGAGGTGATACCACGAATATAGAACTTCGTCTGCATCTGTCCCTCGGTGAGCGCGCCAGGCAGACCGCCTGTCTGCCAAGCTATCATGCCCGGGATACGGCCTGCGAAGTTTGTTGTAAGGTCAGAGTTGGAAGTTTTCAAATCGCCCGGGCGCACGGTTGTAATGGCTGAGACAACGCTTTCCTTCTTTTGCGTGCCGAATGCCACGACCTGCACCTCTTGCAAGTTTTTTGAGTCGGGAGTGATTTCCACCTTCATGATCTTGCGGTTGTATATGGGCTTGACAACCTCTATCTGTTCCTTATATCCTATATAAGAGAACTTCAGCTTCTGACCTGCCTTCACTTTCAAGGTAAAGCGACCATCCACATCGGTTGCCGTGCCTTGGTTGTTCGTGCCCATTATCATCACGGTCACGCCAGGGACATCAAGGCCGCTCTCGTCTTGCACACGGCCAGTCATCACGAACTCATCGCCTTGACCGGCAGAGGCTGTCACCGTCTGCTTCTTGATGATGACATACTGCTTGTCGATGACATAGGTCAAGCCCGTGCCTTTAAGGATTTGGTCAAGGGCAACCTTGACATCGGTGGTGTTGATGGTCTGGTTGACCGTCACGCCATACACGTCGCCGTTGACATACTGTACTTTGTAGCCGGTGGCTTTCTCAAGTTTAGCGAGAACACTTGCCAAAGGCTCGTTCTTTGCCTCAATGACGATTCCCTGTTGTTGGGGCAAGGCCTGCACCGTGGCAGTGCCTGTCAACGATAGGAAAACCGCAAGGAGCAAAAAAGTGAATACTCTCTTCATACACTTAACGATTGTTGTTTTTAAAGATAATACACTAATAAATCGTAACAACCGTGAATCGGGTACCCCTAATCTTAAAATATTTTCAAGGAAATTAAACAAAAACATTTCAAACATGGCACAAGAGACAATACACATTAATTATATATAAAAGGCTTAATCTTCCGGCAATCTGCAAGCGTAAAGGGAAAATTAACGATTTTAGCAACATTAATAAGCAAAAAAGCAGTAACTTTGCGCCAAATGTACATTCATAGATAAGAAATCATGGCAGAAGACGCATTCAAGAAGATTGTAAGTCATTGCAAGGAATATGGCTTCGTATTCCCAAGTTCAGAAATTTATCCCGAGGGTCTCGCGGCTGTTTACGACTACGGACCAAACGGCGTGGAGCTGAAAAACAACATAAAGAAATATTGGTGGGACTCCATGGTGCTGCTCCACAACAACATCGTGGGCATCGACGCTTCCATCTTCATGAACCCTACCGTATGGAAGGCCAGCGGTCATGTTGACGCTTTCAACGACCCTCTCATCGACAACCGCGACTCTAAGAAGCGCTATCGCGCCGACAACCTCATAGAGGAGCAAATCGCGAAATACGAGGAGAAGATCGACAAGGAGGTGAAGAAAGCCGCCAAGAAGTTTGGTGACGCCTTCGACGAGAAGAAGTTCCGCGAGACGAATCCTCGCGTGCTTGAGCACCAGAAGAAGCGCGACGAGCTGCACGCGCGCTACACCGCGGCAATGCAGGGACCAGACCTTGACGAACTGAAGCAGATTATCCTCGACGAGGGCATCGTTGATCCCATCAGCGGCACAAAGAACTGGACTGACGTGCGTCAGTTCAACCTCATGTTCTCCACGGAGATTGGCTCCACGGCTGGAACAACCAACAAGATATACTTGCGTCCGGAGACGGCACAGGGCATATTCGTCAACTTCCTCAACGTTCAGCGCACCACACGCCAAAAGTTGCCTTTCGGCATCGCGCAGATTGGCAAGGCCTTCCGCAACGAGATCGTGGCACGCCAGTTTGTGTTCCGTATGCGCGAGTTCGAGCAGATGGAGATGCAGTTCTTCTGCCAGCCGGGCACCGAGATGCGTTGGTTTGAATACTGGAAGAAGGCTCGTCTGGCATGGCACGAGGCTTTGGGCATGGGCGATGAGAACTATCGTTACCACGACCACGAGAAGCTCGCCTTCTATGCCAACGCCGCCACCGACATCGAGTTCAAGATGCCATTCGGCTTCAAGGAAGTGGAGGGTATCCACAGCCGCACTAACTATGACCTCTCACAGCACGAGAAGTTCAGCGGCACGAAGATGCGCTATTTCGACCCAGAGAAGAACGAGAGCTACGTGCCTTACGACGTGGAGACATCCATTGGCGTGGACCGTATGTTCCTCTCCGTCATGTGTCACGCCTATCAGGAGCAGAAGCTCGAGAATGGCTCCACACGTGTGGTTCTCTCCCTGCCAGAGGCTTTGGCTCCTATCAAGTGCGCCGTGTTGCCATTGGTCAACAAGGACGGACTGCCAGAGAAGGCACAGGAGATTCAAGACGACCTGAAGTTCCACTTCACCACGCATATCGACGCCAAGGACTCCATCGGCAAGCGTTATCGCCGCGAGGACGCCATCGGCACGCCTTACTGCGTCACCGTTGACGGCCAAACTTTGGAAGACAACACCGTGACGCTGCGTCACCGCGACACAATGGAGCAGGAGCGCGTGAATGTCAACGAGTTGCGCGCCATCATAGAGGATCGCGTGAGTATCACATCGCTTCTCAAGAAACTTGCCAAGGAAATCAAGGACTTGTAAGACAAGAACAAGCAAGCGCTTAATATATGCTGAATAAAACAGAAACATCAAGAATAGGCATGAGAGCCATATCGTTTATGGTTCTCTGCCTTTCCTCATTTCTTCTTCTGCTCGGCTCATGCTCTGAATCGGACAACACGGTAGAGGAGTACCCCGACTGGAAGAACACCAACACCACCTATTGGGATAAGCTCTACGCCGAGACGCAAACCAAGGTGAAGGACGGCGATGCCTCATGGAAAATGTACAAGAGCTATAGCATCGAGGATAGCCTGCAATCGCCCAATACCGACTATATCATCGTTAACGTGCTTACCGAAGGCAAAGGCTCGGGATGTCCGATATATTCCGACTCGGTGCGCGTGCGCTACACTGGCCAGCTCCTGCCTTCCACGTCTTATCCACAAGGCTATGTCTTCGATACCACCAACAAGAATGGTGCCACAGCCACCACTGCCGGCGTTGCCGACATGAAGATAAGTGACCTCACGTCTGGCTTTGCCACCGCGTTGCAACACATGCACATTGGCGACCAATGGGATGTGTACATTCCATGGACATTGGGCTACGGTGAGTCGGGCAGCAGTTCAATACCTGGATTCTCCGTGCTGAAATTCAAGATACAACTCGTGGCTTACGCAAAGGCGGGGGCAAGTCTTCCGCCATTCAAGTAAGGATACATGGGGGTGATAACATCTTAGATTTCAAGAAGATACTCATGCAATTGACCATTAAACAGGATATGACCATAAAACAAATAAAGTCAAGGAGCCAAGGACTGTTGTGCTTTTTCCTTCTCCTTGTCTGCGCCACGGTTATAACGTCGTGCAGCGATGACGAGACATACGCCGACCAAGTGAAACGCGAGCGTAGCGCCATCAACGCCTACATCGCCGACTCTTCGGTGAACGTCATCTCCGAGGAGCAGTTTCGCAACCAGAACTACACGACCGACGTGTCTAAGAACCAGTTTGTGCTCTTCGAGTCGAGCGGTCTCTATATGCAGATCGTGAGGAAAGGCGCGGGCAAGCCTATTGCCTCGGGCGAGTCGGCTCGCATCCTTTGCCGATACACCGAGCGCAACTTGCTGACCGACTCCATACAAGCCAGCAACACCATATCGCCTTACTATTATCGCTACGTGGAGGTCATGAACGTGACCAACAATTCGGGCACGTTCTCAGGCAGCTTTGAACAGAAGACGAGCCTGATGTACCTTTTCTACAGTAGCACGGCCATTCCGAGCGGCTGGCTCGCAGCCTTGCCCTACGTCAACATTGGCAGGTATGTTAACGATGACGACGAGACGGCAAAGGTTCGACTCATTGTGCCGCACGACCTGGGGCAGCAATATGCCACCTCTGGCGTATACCCATGTCTCTACGACATAACATTCGAAAGAGGAATTTAACTTCTCAAGCAGGGGTCGGCCTTGTGCCGGCCCTTAATAATATTCATAACCTTAGAATTAAATAGAACCATAAGAAAATGACTCTAATCAAATCAATTTCGGGTATTCGCGGAACGATAGGCGGTCACACTGGCGACACGCTGAATCCGCTCGACATCGTAAAGTTTACCACGGCCTACGCCACATTCATCCGCCGCAGCAAGCAGTCGGACAGCAACACCATCGTGGTGGGTCGCGATGCACGCATTTCTGGCGAGATGGTGAAAAACGTGGTATGCGGCACGCTCATGGGAATGGGCTACGACGTGATAAACATTGGTCTCGCAACCACTCCAACTACTGAGCTCGCCGTGAGGATGAGCCACTCAGCGGGCGGCATAATCATCACCGCAAGCCATAACCCACGCCATTGGAACGCTCTGAAACTCCTCAACCAAGAGGGAGAGTTCCTGACAAAGGCCAACGGCAACGAGGTGCTCGCCATTGCCGAGAAAGAGGATTTCGAGTATGCCGACGTTGACCATCTTGGCAAATACACTGAGGACGACACGTATAACCAAAAGCATATCGACTCGGTGCTCAGCCTCAAGCTCGTTGACACGGAGGCTATTCGCAACGCTCATTTCCACGTGTGCGTGGACTCCATCAACTCCGTAGGCGGCATCATCCTGCCACAGCTCCTCGATGCCTTAGGCGTGGAATACAAATTCTTGAACGGCACTCCAAACGGAGACTTCGCGCACAACCCGGAGCCACTGGAGAAAAACCTCGGCGGCATAATGTCGGAAGTGGCAAACGGAAGCTATGACCTTGGAATAGTGGTAGACCCAGACGTTGACCGCCTCGCGTTCATACAAGAGAACGGCAAGATGTATGGCGAGGAATACACCCTTGTCACTGTCGCCGACTATATTCTCGACCACGTGAAGGGCTCAACCGTGAGCAACCTGTCCTCCACTCGTGCCTTGCGCGACGTGACCGAGAAGCATGGCTGCAAGTATTACGCAGCCGCCGTGGGCGAGGTCAACGTCACCACGAAGATGAAAGAGGTGAATGCCGTCATCGGCGGCGAAGGCAATGGCGGAGTGATTTATCCTGAGAGCCACTATGGTCGCGACGCATTGGTTGGCATAGCCCTTTTCCTCAGCTCAATGGCACAGAAAGGATGCAAGGCATCGGAATTGCGCGCCTCTTTCCCCAATTACTTCATGGCGAAGAACCGCATCGACCTCACTCCTGGCACCGACGTGGACGCTCTGCTTGCCAAGGTGAAAGCCAAGTTTGAAGGCCGCAGTGACGTTAAGGTGACCGACATAGACGGCGTGAAGCTCGACTTCGCCGACTGCTGGGTTCACATGCGCAAGTCGAATACCGAGCCCATCATCCGTATTTATTCAGAGGCCAAGACCATGGACGAGGCTCAGAAGATTGCCGAGAAGATGGCAGCGGAACTCAACTAACGAATAATTTTATTTAGCAATACATAAAAGCCGGGACGCAAGCGTTTGCGTTCCGGCTTGTTTTTTGGATAAACATAATCCATTATACGTTAGACTGCGATATGTCAACATGAGCGAGTGAAAGCAGGCAAGGGGTCGAATATTTCACAAGGATCAGACACTTAAGATAAAAATCACAAGCATTATATCAAAACAATTGAATATTTCTGGGGAAATATGATAGATTTGCATTAATTTTGTAAAAGTTAGATAGCAATGCAGAAATCATAAAACTGTTTGGACCATGGCAAGGAAACTATACCCTATAGGAATACAGACGTTTGAGGAAATTCGCAAAAAGGATTTTCTATATATAGACAAGACGGAATACGTATACCGCATGACACACACCGACGGTAAGTATTTCTTCCTAAGCCGTCCACGCAGATTCGGCAAGTCGCTCCTGGTGTCCACATTCCAAAGCTATTTTGAGGGCAGAAAAGACCTATTCAAGGGTCTTGCCATCGAAAGGCTGGAGAATGAGTGGAAAGAATATCCTGTACTGCACTTTAGCTTGGCAGGTGGCAAGCACATGGAAAGGGAACAGCTAAACCGCTACCTTCTTTATATATTGAAAGATAATGAAGATCGCTTTGGCGTGAGTTGTGATTCCCCCGACCCTAATGTAAGGCTTCTTAACCTGATAAAGACAGTTACAGACAATACAGGCAAGCAAGTAGTGGTTCTTATCGATGAATATGACGCACCGCTGCTCGACGTAGTACACGAAGAAAAAAGCTTAACTCTACTTCGTGATGCCATGCGCAACTTCTATAGCCCACTGAAAGATTGCGACTCCATGCTCCGCTTCGTATTCCTAACTGGTATAACAAAGTTCTCACAGCTCAGTATCTTCAGCGAACTGAACAATATCAAGAACGTAAGTATGGACGAGCCTTACGCCGGAATATGCGGCATAACAAAAGACGAACTTTTGAGCCAAATGAGCAGCGACATAGATGAGCTCTCCAAGAAGCTGAAGATAACCAAAGAAGAAACAGTGCAGAAGCTGAAGGACCATTACGACGGCTACCACTTCTGCTGGCCCTCGCCCGACGTATACAACCCCTACAGTTTGCTCAACTGCTTTGCCGATGGAAAGCTGGGAGCCTACTGGTTTGGCTCTGGAACGCCAACATATCTTATCAATATGATGAGAAAGTTCAACGTCTTGCCGAGTTCGCTGAAACCTAAGTTTGCAAAGGCATCCGCGTTTGATGCCCCAACGGAGAGCTTGAAAACGATAACACCCCTGATGTATCAAAGTGGATACATCACGATAAAAGGATATGACGCGGAAGCAGACCTCTATACACTCGACTTGCCAAACAAGGAAATAAGAATAGGCCTCTTTGAGAGCTTGCTGCCAAATTACCTTGAAGAATATGCCGAGGAAGGTGACGTAACCATAGCGCAACTGTCTGTCATGCTAAAGCATGGACAGTTGGAAGACGGCTTGCAGCTACTTGCCGACTTCCTTGCCACTGTGCCATATTGCGACAACACCAATTATGAGGGTCACTACCAGCAAACGCTCTATATCATCTTCGCCTTGCTCACAAGCTACAACATCAGCGTGGAGCAACACACGGCGAAAGGAAGGATAGACATCACCATGGAGACGGCAAGCACCATATACGTGATGGAATTGAAGTTCAATAAGTCTGTGGAAGATGCGTTAAACCAAATCAACGCCAACCACTATGCCGATATTTTCAAGCTCAAAGGCAAGCATACAGTGAAAGTAGGCATGAACTTCTCGATGAGAGATGGCGCAAACTGCCTTGAATGGAAGATTGAAGAGTGAAGACTAAACCACGCGCGAAAAAAAGGAGCGACCCGAAAGAGTCGCTCCTTTTTTATATTGTCTTCGCCAACAGAAGTGGCGAGATAATCTCATTGATTTAGACTGGGATGTCCTTGTTCACGTTCTTTGAGAGGAACGCGGCATAGCAGAACATGTAGACCACGGCAATCAAAGGCACGATGTAGGAAAGCATGTAGTTGAGCGTAGCGTCTGCCACGGCGTTCTGGATGAGGGGCAGCACGCCACCACCTACAACCATCATCATGAAGATGCCGCTTGCCTTCTCCGTGTACTTGCCCAAGCCCTCAGTGGCGAGGTTGAAGATAGACGACCACATGATGGAAGTGCAGAGACCGCAGAGCACGAGAAGGATGGCGCCAAGAGGCAATGTCACGACCTGGAAACTTGAACCCGTGAACACAGGCAGAGAGCCCGTGATAGTCTTCGGAAGGAACATGGCCAAGAGAATGAGAATCGTGGCTGCACCTGTTGTCGTCAACATCATGGCGCGGCTCGATACCTTGGAGGCGATGAAACTTGAGATAAGACGACCCACGAGCATCAAGAGCCAATACGTTCCTGCAGCAAAGCCACCAATGGCAGCAGCTTGAACCATTGGGTTAAGCCCCATCACGCCAGCGCCGTTTGCGGATGTGTCAGAGATGTAGAAGTTCAAAGTGCCAGGGATGCCGCACTCCACGCCCACATACACGAAGATGGCGATAACGCCATAGGTGAAGTGACGGAAAACGAAAGGAGTGTGCTCAAACTTGGTGTCGCCCTCCATTTGCTTCGGGTTCTCGATAGGCACGAAGAGAAGCACGAAGAACGTAACGAGGAACACGCCCATGGCCATGTAGAGCACGAGGTTGACATCGCTCATTGCGGTGTCCTTGGTCACTGTGCCGATGAGTGCGCCCACGAGCATAGGAGTCATGGTGCCAAGCAGGGAGTTGAATGTTCCACCGATGAGGTTGAGCTGGTTGCCACGGTTGCCGCCACCGCCAAGCTGGTTAAGCATCGGGTTGACGACCGTATTGAGCATGCAAACGGAGAAACCTGAGATGAAGGCACCGATGAGGTAGATGATGAAACCCGTCATGCCCTCAGAGAAGCCAGAGAGGAACTGAACGAGCACGCCAAAGAAGCCAAAGGCTATGCCGAGGAGAGCGGTCTTCTTGTAGCCGATCTTCGTGAGCAAGTTGCCGGCGGGAATACCCATGAACAAGTAAGCGAAGAAGTTCATGAAGTTACCCATCATGCCGAGCATGTTGCTACCGCCAATCATGGGCTGGTTCTTCCAGATGACGCCGATAGGCGCTGCGAGGTTGGTCACGAAGGAAATCATTCCGAAGAGGAAGATACATGCCACGATGGCGATGGCGCGACCGTTGGTGTTTGTTTTTGCCATTATGATATAAGTTTATAGTTAATTAGTTTTTAAAAGAGTTTATTGGGATATACGCCCTCGTCCACGAGTTTCTGTATCTTTGCCACCACGCCTGGACGGTCGGCAGAATAAGTCACGCCAAACCACTTCGATGTAGTGTCGAGCACCTCGCAAGTGGCCTTGCCGCTCTTGATGAGCTTGTCCACGACCCAAGGGATGAGGTATTCGGCCTTAGGGTTAGCCTTTGTTGAAGGCAGGTCGAGGAACTCCTTGAAGAGCTTTTCCGAATAGTCGAAATACTCTGGCGTGAAGCCCCACACGTTCATCGACACAGGCGTGTTGTCGCCCGTTGTCACCCACTGGCCATTGTCGTCCTTGTAGCTCACCTTGCCCTCGGCATTGCGGAGAATCTCGGTGCGCTCCACGCACGACGTGAGGTGGTTGTTCTCGTCCTTCTCGCACACGCCACGGCTCACGCTGCCATTGTCCGACAGGGTGTTGGCCACGCGGAAGCCCACCATGGCATACTTGCCATTGCTGCCCTCGGGAAGCTCAGAGAGGAACTTGCCGATGACCTTGAAGCAGTCGCGATTGTAGAAGTCATCGCAATTGATCACGCAGAAAGGCTCCTTAATCACGTCTTTCGCCATCATCACGGCGTGGTTGGTGCCCCAAGGCTTCGTGCGACCATCGGGAACGCTGTAGCCCTCAGGAATCTTGTCGAGACTCTGGAAGACAATCTCGCATGGGATATGGCCCTCATACTTTGAGAGGATCTTCTCGCGGAAATCTTGCTCAAAGTCTTTGCGGATAACCCATACAATCTTTCCAAAACCAGCCTGAATGGCATCGTAGATACTATAATCCATTATAGTCTCACCGTTAGGACCCAGTCCGTCAAGTTGTTTCAAACCACCATAACGGCTACCCATGCCGGCAGCCAATAATAATAATGTAGGTTTCATAAATCCGTATTTTTTAATGATTGGTTCTTATTAGTCTTACCAATATGCAAAGATACCCTTTTTATGTGACACAAACATAAAATAATAGTAAAATTTTGTACTTTTGTAACACTAAAAGGAATATAGCATCATGCCAATCACAGAAATACGCAGTTTAGACGCCCCAGGAGTGGCTGTCTACCACCGCTTGACCGACCATCAGCTCCGCAACCGCCTCCATCCCGACGATGGCGTGGTGATAGCCGAAAGTCCCAAGGTCATCAACGTGGCTCTCGACGAGGGTCTCCAGCCCATCTCCTTGCTCTGCGAGGCGCGCCACATAGAGGGCGATGCCGCCGACATAATAAGTCGTTGCGGAGACATTCCCGTATATACTGGCAGCCGTGAGCTTCTCGCCTCGCTCACAGGCTACACGCTGACCCGTGGCGTGCTTTGCGCCATGCGTCGGCCTCAGCAGCCCACGTGGCAAGAACTGTGCAAGGAGTCGCGCCGCATGGTGGTCATCAACGCCGTGTGCGACACCACCAACATCGGTGCCATCTTCCGCTCCGCCGCCGCCCTTGGCATCGATGGCGCGCTGCTCACCACCGACAGCTGCGACCCTTTCAACCGCCGCGCCGTCAGGGTCTCCATGGGCACGGTGTTCAAGTTGCCATGGGCATGGCTCGATGCCCCACTCCAGTCTCTCCACGACCATGGCTTCAAGACGGTGGCCATGGCGTTGCGCCACGACAGCGTAACCCTCGATGACCCAAGGCTTAAAGCGGAGCCAAGACTCGCCATAGTGATGGGCACCGAGGGCGACGGACTGCCTACGGAAGCCATCGACGGCGCCGACTACGTGGTCAAGATTCCCATGGCGCGAGGCGTCGACTCGCTCAACGTGGCAGCCGCCTCTGCCGTAGCGTTTTGGGAGCTCAGCATAAAGCCGTCGGCGTTACGGTTGAATCGCGACGCGATACAAGTGTAAAGCCGACGCGATATAAGCGTAAAGCCAACGCGATTCAAGCGTAAAGCCGATGGGGTAATATTTATACCGCAAAAACCTTATTTTCGCTTTGCCAAACCGCGCAAAACCGCTATCTTTGCAACATAGACCAAATCCTGAGAAACAATGGCAGAACTGAACGACAGAAGATTACCCGTTGGCATCCAGTCTTTCTACGAAATCAGGGAGAATGGATACGTGTATGTTGACAAGACCGACTTGATATGGAACCTTGCCAACAAGGGAAAGAAGTACAACTACCTGAGTCGTCCGCGACGCTTCGGCAAGTCGGTGCTCGTAGACACCCTCCAGGCTTATTTCGAGGGTGAGAAGCGTCTTTTCGAGGGCTTGCGGATAATGGACTTGGAAAAGAAATGGACCAAACGCCCCGTCATACGTCTTGACATGAGCCGCGCGGGAGCCGAGCCCAATACACTGCGCTCATATCTTGACAACCGCTTTGGCGAGTATGAAGAGGCATATGGCATCACTCCCAAGGCGACAGCCAGTCTTGCCGACCGGTTCCACGGCATCATTGCTACCGCATACAAGAAAACGAATTTGCAGGTGGCAATACTCATAGACGAGTACGACTCGCCCCTTCAGCACTCGTGGCTCACTCCCGAACACGACGCCTGCACGGCAGTCTATCGTGAAGTGTTCGCCATACTGAAAGCCGACGACTACTACGAGAAGTTCGTGTTTATCACTGGCATCACCAAGTTTACGCAGATTTCGCTCTTCTCCGTGCTCAACAACCTGAGCAACATCAGTTTCGATGGGCAGTTTGCCCCATTGTGCGGCATCACCCAGCAGGAAATGACGGACAACTTCATGCCCGAGATTGAGGCTATGGGCAAGCATAACGGATGGTCAACGGAGGAGGCCATAGGGCAACTGAAGGCCAATTACGATGGCTACCACTTCAGCATTGACAATATGGTTGACATCTTCAATCCGTTCAGCCTTGTGAATGCTTTAGCTGACGGACGGATAAGAAACTATTGGGCATCGTCTGGTGCCACGTCGCTGCTCCCGAAGTTTGTCAGCGACATGGAGATACGGCTCAAGGACTTTGACAATTGCGCGTTGATAAGTCCTGTAATCGAGACCTCAGACGTGACTGGAGGCGGCGCAGAACTGTTTCTCTACCAGTCGGGCTACCTCACCATCAAGGGCTACATGAACGGGCTCTATCTCCTCGGCATCCCCAACCACGAGGTGCG
>DAIOUH010000032.1:0-7309 GCA_036751585.1 Prevotella sp.
AAGCCGACGCGATTCAAGCGCAGAGCCGAACCGTAGTAAAAACGTCTTGATTTTCGGAATGCCAAGAGGGCGCTTTTACGAAAAGTTTGAGTAAATTTGCATCAGAAAGAAACCATTGAACATGAAAAGACTTTTGACCATACTTGGCCCGACAGCCTCGGGCAAGACCGACCTCGCGGCACACGTGGCTTACGAGACCGGGGGCGAGATAATCTCCGGAGACTCGCGACAGGTCTACCGTGGCATGGACATAGGCACGGGAAAAGACCTGGACGACTATGTGGTGAAGGGAAAGAAGATTCCGTATCATCTCATCGACATCTGCGAGGCTGGCACTAAATACAACCTCTTTCAATACCAAGAAGACTTCTTGAAGGCTTACCACGACATAGAAGAGCGTGGGGCGCAGCCCATACTATGCGGTGGGACGGGCCTCTACATCGAGAGCGTGCTAAAAGGCTACCACCTCTCGCCCGTGCCGCAAAACCCAGAATTGCGCAAGGCACTCGAAGGGAAAAGCCTGGGAGAACTCAGCGACATGCTGGCTGAGCTGAAAAAGAAGACAGGAAGCACAATGCACAACACCACGGACGTGGACTCGTGCCAACGCGCCATACGCGCCATTGAGATTGAGGAATACAACCTGGAGCACCCAACCAGCAACAGGGACTTCCCCAAGATAGACAGCGTGATAGTGGGCGTGGACATAGACCGCGACGCGCGACGCAGGAAGATTACCGACAGGCTGAAGAAGCGACTCGACAACGGCATGGTGGAAGAGATACGCGGCATACTCGACAGCGGCGTGATGCCCGATGACCTGATATACTACGGCCTGGAATATAAATATGTGACGGAATACGTAATAGGCAAGCTGAGCTATGAGGAGATGTTCAGGCAACTGGAAATAGCCATACATCAATTCGCCAAAAGGCAGATGACATGGTTCAGGGGCATGGAGCGAAGGGGCGCCACCATACACTGGATAGACGCCGCGCTGCCAATGGACAAGAAGGTGGACGAAGTGACGCGGCTGATGTGACTTGTAGCGCACACAACATTAAAAAAAACATAAAAGCCTGAATTAGTTTGCATAATTTTTTGCGCATTAAGAAAAAAATGCTAAATTTGAATGCAATAATGGAAGCTATTAGAAAACAGTCTTCCTAAATCTGAAATACAAACCTTAAAATGCCTTTGTTACTATGAGTTATCTCAAATTTGAAAGGGCACAGATGATAAACCTTCAAGAATCCTTGCAAAAAGAGATTCTGAGAACTAACCGGTCAGGTGCTTACTCATGCTCAACGGTCGTAGACTGCAACACGAGAAAGTATCACGGCCTATTGGTCGTGCCAGTCCCCGAGCTTGACCAAGACAATCATGTGCTTCTGTCATCACTCGACTGCTCGGTCATACAACACGGCGCCGCGTTCAACCTTGGTATACACAAATATCATAGCGGCACATTCAGCCCAAACGGTCACAAATACATCATCGACTTCGACTGCGACAAGATACCGACAACGGTTTACAGGGTCGGTGGCGTGATACTGAAAAAGGAAGTGGTGTTCCAGCACTACGAGGATCGCGTGCTCATACGCTACACCCTCGTGGACGCCCACTCGGAGACGACATTGCAGTTTCAGCCGTTTCTCGCCTTCCGCAGCGTGAGGCAGTTCACGCACGAGAACTCACGGGCGAGCCGTGAATACGAGGAGGTGGGCAACGGAATACGCACGAGGATGTATGATGGCTATCCTTACCTGTACATGCAATTCTCGAAGAAGCCCAAGTTCGTGTTCGACCCTAACTGGTATCGCGACCTTGAATACCCGAAAGAGCAAGAACGTGGTTACTCCTCGACAGAAGACCTCTATGTGCCAGGCTATTTCTCCATACCTATAAAGAAAGGCGAGAGCATCGTCTTCGCCGCGTCGACGACAGAATCGAAGACGAGAGGCCTGAAAGCGTTGTTTGACAAGGAAGCCGACGAGCGCACTCCGCGCGACAACTTCATCCACTGCCTCATCAACGCGGCGCACCAATTCCACGTGCACGACAAGAATGGCAAACGATATATCCTCGCCGGATACCCGTGGTTCAAATGCCGCGCCAGAGACACGTTTATTTCCCTGCCAGGACTGGCCCTGTCGATAGACGAGGTGGACTATTTTGAGGACGCCATGGACACGGCCATCAAACAATTGTACCAATTCATGGAGGGAAAAGAGCAAACGGGCCTCATCACCGAGGTGGACCAACCCGACGTGCCCCTGTGGGCCATCAGGGCAATACAGCAATATTCCAACAAATTGGGCATGACGCTTTGCGCCAACAGGTATGGTAAGATAGTGCAAGACCTTATACGCTTTATCATAAGCAACAAGCACCCTTACCTTGTTCTCGACACCAACGGCTTGCTCAAGACCGATGGCAAGAAGAAGGCCATGACGTGGATGAACTCCACAGCAAACGGACTGCCCGTGGTGCCTCGCACAGGATACATCGTGGAGTTTAACGCCTTGTGGTACAACGACCTCGTGTTTGCCGAAGGCCTCGCCAAGGAGCTGGGTGACAATGCCGCCATCGACAGGCTGCATGAGCTCGCCGAGCGATGCAAGGCATCGTTTGTGGACACTTTCGTAAACGAGTATGGCTATCTCTACGACTTCGTGGACGGCGACAAGCCCGACTGGAGCGTAAGGCCAAACATGATCTTCGCGGTGGCTCTCGACAACTCGCCGCTGACGATGCAACAGCAGAAAACGGTCTTCGACTACTGCACTCGCGAGCTGCTCACACCTAAGGGCCTGCGCTCGCTGTCGCCAAAGAGCGCGGGATACAACCCGATGTATGTTGGCGCGCAGACGCAACGCGACTACGCCTATCATCAAGGCACGGCATGGCCATGGCTTGAGGGATTCTACCTCAGTGCCTGCCTCAAGCTCTTCAAGCACTCGCGCCTGAGCTTCATACGCCGCCAGATGGTGGGATTCGAGGACGAGATGTTCAACCACTGCGTGGGCACGCTGCCGGAACTCTTCGACGGCAATCCGCCATTCAGGGGCAGAGGGGCAATATCGTTCGCGGCCAACGTGGCTGGCATATTGCGCACGACAGAACTACTGGAGAATATCAATGAAAACAAATAGGAGGAGCGATATATGAAAGTTTTAATGTTTGGATGGGAGTATCCTCCTCACGTGTTTGGTGGACTCGCCACCGCTAATTTCGGTATCTCAGAAGGCTTGCACGCCCAGGGCGACGTGGAGATAACGCTTTGCCTGCCACGTCCTTTTGGCGACGAAGACCACACCTTCGCCCATATCGTGGCCATGAACTGCGTGCCAATCGTATATAAGGACGTTGACCGCGACTACGTGAAACAACGCATCGGCAACTTGATGTCGCCGGAAGAGTACTATCACTTCCGCGACCACATCTACGCCGACTTCAGCTATATGCACGTCAACGACTTGGGGTGCATGGAGTTTGCCGGAGGCTATCCTGGCAACCTGAACGAGGAAATAAACAACTACAGCATCATAGCCGGACAAGTGGCGCGTGCCGAGGAGTTTGACATCATACACGCCCACGACTGGCTCACCTACCCCGCCGGCATCTTCGCCAAGCAGATTAGCGGAAAGCCATTGTGCATACACGTTCACGCCACCGACTGGGATCGCTCTCGCGGACACGTCAACCCAACCGTTTACGGCATAGAGAAAGACGGCATGGACCACGCCGACTGCATAATGTGCGTGTCGGAACTCACGAGGCAGACCGTGATAAACCACTATCACCAAGACCCGAAGAAGGTGTTCACCGTGCACAACGCCGTGTATCCGTTGAGCGCGGAGAACCAGGCCATTCCCCGCCCCGACCATAAGGGCAAGGAGAAAATTGTCACGTTCCTGGGCCGCATCACGATGCAGAAGGGACCGGAATATTTTGTAGAGGCTGCCAACATGGTGCTGCACCGCACAAACAACATACGCTTCTGCATGGCTGGATCGGGCGACATGATGGATGCCATGATTTACCTCGCGGCAGAGCGTGGCATAGCCGACAGGTTTCACTTCCCCGGATTCATGAGGGGCAAGCAGGTATACGAATGCCTCAAAGACTCCGACGTGTATGTCATGCCTTCGGTCAGCGAGCCTTTCGGCATCTCTCCACTTGAGGCCATGCAATGTGGCACGCCAACCATCATCTCAAAGACAAGCGGCTGTGGAGAAATACTGACAAACTGCATAAAGATAGACTACTGGGACATCAACGCCATGGCTGATGCCATATACAGCATTTGCCACAACGACGGACTGTTCAACTATCTGCAACAGAAAGGACAGGAGGAAGTGGCGCAAATCACCTGGGAGAAAGTGGGACGATGGATAAGGGAGCTCTACATGAGAACCCTACATTGGATTTGAGCCGAGAGCAACAACAAAAAAACAAAAAGAAAAACCATAAACGACCATGAAAACTATTTGTTTATACTTCGAGATACACCAAATCGTACACTTGAAACGGTACCGCTTCTTCGACATTGGCACCGACCACTACTATTACGACGACTATGAGAATGAGCGCACCATCAGGGACATTGCCGAGCGATCATATATACCCGCCCTCAACACCATCGGCGAGATGATAAAGGAGAACGGAAAGTATTTCCGCGTGGCATTCTCGCTTTCTGGCGTTGGCATGGAGCAACTGGAACAATATGCGCCAGAGGTGCTCGACAAGCTCGTGGAGCTCAACAAGACTGGTTGCGTGGAGTTTCTTGCCGAGCCTTACGCTCACGGATTGTCCGCGCTGAAAGACAGTGCGATGTTCGCGCTGAACGTGAAGCACCAGTGTGACAAGATGGTGGAATATTTTGGCAAGCGCCCGACCGTGCTGCGCAACTCCTCACTCATATACAGCGATGACATTGGCCTTCAAGCCAGCGAGATGGGCTTTAAGGGCATGCTGACAGAGGGCGCGAAGCACGTGCTCGGCTGGAAGTCGCCGCACTATGTCTACAACTGCGCGCTCGCGCCAAAGCTGAAGCTGCTGCTGCGCGACATAAACCTCAGCGACGACATCAGCCTGCGATTCAACAACAAGGATTGGGAAGGGTATCCACTCTTCGCCGACCAATACATATCAAAGATAGCGCAACTGCCAGAGCCGGAGAAGGTGATCAACATCTTCATGGAACTGTCGGCGTTGGGCATCGCACAGCCTCTGTCTTCCAACATACTGGAGTTCCTGCACGCCCTGCCGCGATTCGCCAAGCAGCAAGACATCACGTTCTCCACGCCATCGGAAGTCTGCGACAACTTCAACAGCGTGGGCGACCTCAACGTGCCCGACACGCTATCGTGGGTTGACGAGGAGCGCGACGTGAGCAGTTGGCTCGGCAACGACATGCAAAGGGAAGCTTTCAACAAGCTATACGGCATCGCCGACCGAGTGAGGATTGCCAACGACCCAATGATAAACCAAGACTACAACTACCTGCAAGCAAGCAACAACTTCAGGTTCATGTCCACCAAGCCTTCACAAGTGGGAATAGACAGGGGCATTTACAGTAGCCCATTCGACGCTTTCACCAACTACATGAACATCCTTGGCGACTTCATCAACAGGGTCAACGCGCTGTACCCAACAGACATTGACAACGACCAGCTCAACTCACTCTTGACAACCATCAAGAATGAGGGCGACGAGATAGAGATGAAAAACAAGGAGATAGAAAGGCTCCAAGCCCGACTGGAGAAGTCGGAGGCTACCGTGACAAAGCTTCGCAATAAATACGAGACAAAAGAGATAGCCAAGACGCAGACCACAAGGAAGACAGCGAAAGCAAGCCAGACAAAGAAAAGCGAAACAAAAGAAGAAGCTCCAGCCAAAGAAGAAAATAAAGCTTGACAAGCGAAGTGTTTGACACCTGATAGAACCATTATAAAAGCGAATGAACGTTTCCCCCGCAATTTTTTATTGTGGGGGAAATATTTTATAAGAAGTTGTGTAATAAATTATGATGGGCATCGTTATTATGATATACAAATACAAAAATAACTGCCCATGATAAAACATCTACTTCTCGACAAGCAACCCTCGGAGTTGTCCTTATATGTCATACGTGAGTTCGCACGCCAATACAATGCCATGAAAAAGCAAGGGAACAACAGTTTATATACGTGCAACCTCACATTATCCTGAAAAATATGGAAAAGACACAAACAATAATCTCACCTTCTTTACTCTCGGCTGACTTCACCAACCTGAAATCGGACATCGACATGATTAATCGCAGCGAAGCCGACTGGCTCCACTGCGACGTAATGGACGGAGTATTCGTGCCCAACATCTCTTTTGGATTCCCCGTCATCCAAGCATTGAAAGGAATCTGCAAAAAGCCTCTTGACGCCCACTTCATGATTGTGAAACCTGAAAGATACATAGACGTGGCGGCTAAATCTGGTGTGTCGATAATGACCGTGCACCAAGAAGCCGCGTTGCATCTCAACCGCGTGGTAAACCAAATCCACGAGGCTGGCATGAAAGCTGGTGTGGCATTGAACCCTTCTACGCCGGTAAACGTGCTTGAAGACATCATTGAGGACGTGGACATGGTTCTCTTGATGAGCGTGAACCCAGGGTTCGGCGGGCAGAAATTCATTGAGAACACTATCAAAAAGGTTCAGCGACTCGCGAAGCTGATTGAGGAAAGTCAGTCAGAAGTCACGATAGAAGTGGACGGTGGCGTTAACAATGAAACCGCGCCTCGATTGATCAAAGCAGGTGCCAACGCCCTCGTCAGTGGCAACTACGTGTTTAAGAGCCCCAATCCCGAGGAGACCATCAAACAATTGAAAAGCATCAAATGTTAATCCCTTGAACAGCATCTAAGGGAAAACACTCCTGAAATAGATATAAGCAAAGAGCCCAAGCCTCGCTATTGAGACTTGGGCTCTTTGCTATCAATGCTTGTTGCTATATATGCTCTTCGCTATATATGTTCTTTGCTATCTATGCTCTTTGAACGTTGTGGAACAGCTTTGGCTTAGAGGTCATTGAAATTGACTTCTTTCTCCGACTTGTCCTTCTTGTTGGATTTCTGCGACTCATTGCCTTTAGTAGACTTTCCTTCGGAAGAGTGGACACCTTCCTCAGAAGACTGGTTTGTGACAGGCTCACCATTCTCGTCCAAGATAACCTCTTGGTCACTGATTACGCGCGTGCTGTCAACTCTCGTGGTGTCACGTTTCACCCTTGGCTGATAGCTTTGACAAACATACATGTCAGAGGTGAT
>DAIOUH010000032.1:7409-20937 GCA_036751585.1 Prevotella sp.
GTACCGCCGAGAAGCAACTGCTGCATGAGGAACGCGCTCTTGTAAGGAATCACCTGCTCCGCCTCAGTGTTGTTCTCGTATACCGTCTTGCCGTCCTTGTCAACGACCTTTGTGATAATCACAGGATCGTGATGCATACCGTTGTTGGCTACAGTGCAATAAGCATTGGTAAGCTCAAGCAATTGCACGTCGCTGGAGCCAAGTGCCAACGCTGGCGTATCATCAAGCGGACTTTTGATGCCCATCTTCTCAGCCGTAGCGATAATGCGGTTGATGCCCATCTCCTGTCCAAGACGAACAGCCACGGAGTTGATACTCTTGGCGAAGGCGCTCTTCAAAGGAATTGAATCGCCTGAGAAAGAGCCGTTGGCATTTGTAGGCGTCCATGTTACCACTTTCTTCTTTATCTTGTCATACACGTCCATGGAGATGTACTCATCGCGACGCTTGTCACACGGAGTGAGTCCTTGGTTCATCGCCTCGGTATAAACAAAGAGCTTAAAGGTTGAACCTGGCTGACGTTCTGCCGTCACCTTGTCATATTTCCATGACTTGAAGTCGATGTCTCCTACCCAAGCCTTCACGGCACCAGTCTGAGGCTCCATTGCCAACATCGCGCAATGCATGAACGTGACCATGTACTTGATTGAGTCCTCGGAGGTCATGTCTTTCACGATGGTTCCCTTGTCGTAATCGAACAACTTGACAGGATGCACCCAATTGCGGTAATAGTAGTTTACCGAGTCTGGCTGGTTGGGGAAACGGTTGAGCAACGCCTTATAGAAAGGCTGCCTCTGGGCTATCTGGTCGATGAAGCCAGGTATCTCATTGCCGTTCTCATCACGCCACGGAGCCTGTCTCAACCAGTTCTTCGATTGGTCGCGATAGATGCTCCAATGGTTGTTGAAGTTCTGCTGCACCTGCTTCATCTGTTCATGCACCGCCTTCTCAGCGTATTTCTGCATTCGTGTGTCGAGAGTAGTGTATATTTTCAAGCCATCGCTGTAGAGATCATATTTTGGATCCCCGTCATCATCGCGGAAGTTCTGCTTGAAATAATCCGCGACATACTCACGGAAATACAAGGCTTGACCATCGTAGTTTTCCTCCACCTTAAAGTGCAACACGATTGGAAGCTGCTGAAGAGAATCGCATTCCTCCCTGCTCAAGTCACCATGATGGAACATATTGGAGAGCACCACATTGCGGCGTTTCTTACTGTTCTCTGGATTTGTCTTAGGGTTATACATTGAGGTGGCTTTCAGCATTCCCACCAACACGGCGCAATCTTGCGTGGACAGGCTGTCGGGCGTTGTGCCAAAATAAGTGCGCGAAGCCGTCTTTATGCCATAAGCGTTGTTGCCGAAGTCCACGGTATTGGTGTACATCGTTATGATGTCGCGCTTATTATAAACCGTCTCAAGCTTGGTTGCTATGATCCATTCCTTGCTCTTCACGATAAGAATCTTCAAGCCAGGAATCTTACCAAGAAGGCCTGTGGAATATTGCGAGCGCACACGGAACATATTCTTTGCCAACTGCTGCGAAATGGTTGAGGCGCCACGGCCATCATGATGCAATACAGCGTCTTTGACAGCGGCGAAGAGACCTACCACGTCAACGGCCATTCCGCGCGGACGACGATAGAAACGCTCATCCTCTGTATCAATCAATGCCTTGAAAAACGAAGGATTGATTTGGTCATACTTCACTGGCGTGCGGTTCTCGTTGAAGAACTTGCCAATCAGCTTGCCATCGGCACTGTAAATCTCGGAGGCTTGGTTGGATGGAGGATTAAGAATGCCAGAGAAATAACCAGGGCTCTTGCCAAACAACCAAAGGAAGTTGATGTCAACGGCACCAAGGTAAATGAAGATAAAGGCTATGAATGACACAAACGCCACAAGTGTCTTTGTGTACCAAGCTTTACCTCTATACAAACTCTTGTACCAAGGCCAAAAGGCCTTCATCTTGCGCCATGCCCAACGCACGACTTTTGAAAGTTTTCTCATAAAGTGTTTTTGCCAGTTACCATTAAGAAACTGATATAATTACCGTGCAAAGATACTTAATAATAGACAAACTACATACTGCCAGCAAAGATTTTATGTTTTGTTAAAAATAATATATGGGGATATGCCCTAAAGCATGTCCCCATACATAAATTAAGCTTCAATAAAAAACTACATCTTGGTGATGATACCGCTCTTGGAAGACTTAAGGAAGTTGACGATGTTTCTCACCTCTTTTCCATCAGGCACCTGCTGCTGAATCTGCAGCGTGGCATCAAACGTGCTGTTCTTGCCATGGAAAAGCAAACGATAGGCGTTAGCCACATGCTTGCGCACCTTCTCGTCGATGTGCCATGTCTCCATGAGGGTATTGTTAGGACCAGTGTAGGCAATTGGGTTGCCACCAGCAATGGCGTAAGGCGGAACGTCGTTGGAGAAACGTGTACCAGCCTGAAGCATAGCGAGGTCACCAACACGAGTGCCAGCGTTCTCGATGACAGAAGAGCTGAAGATTGCTCCGTTGCCAATTTCGCAGTTGCCCGCGATCTTTGTGCCATAACCGAAGACGTTGAAGTCGCCCACCACGGTGTCGTGAGAGATATGCACACTCTCCATGAGGAAGTTGCCATTGCCTATGACAGTCTTACCACCCTCATGCGTAGCCCTGTTGATGATGACGTTCTCACGAATGGTGTTGTTGTCGCCAATCACGACCTCGCTGCGTTCGCCATTGAACTCAAAGTCTTGAGGAAAAGCACCGATTACCGTGCCTTGATGAACCTTGTTGTCCTTGCCCATCTTGGTGCCATTGAGGATGCTGACGAATGGGAAGATGACGCAGTTGTCGCCAATCTCCACGTAGTCCTCAATATACACGAATGGGAATATCCTAACGTTGTTGCCAATCTTCGCCTTGGGCGAAATCACGGCCTTGTCACTTATCTGATTCATAGTCGCTTCGTTAATTACTAATACTAATCACCAATTATTTAGCACCGCCACCAAGAGCGTAGTAAAGGTTCACGACTGCCTGCATCTTGGAGAAATCGTCCTGCACTTGGTTGAGCTGCGCGTTGAGCAAGTTGCTCTGTGCGGTGATGACCTCAAGATATGTAGACCCCGCGCTTGCCATGAGGTTACGGGTGTCCTCCACGTTCTTCTTCAACACCACAATGCGCTGCGACTCCAGCTTGCTCTTAGCGTCGGAGGCATTGTAAAGCACGAGCGCGTTGCTAACCTCTGAACCAGCCGAGAGCACGCTGTTCTGCCATGTGTTGAGGGCCTGTTTGTACTGGTCCTCGGCCACGCGCAATCCAGCGCGGAGCTGTCCCTTCATGAAGATGGGCTGCGTGAGCGAGCCAACTGCCGAAAGGAGAATCTTTCCGGGATTAGTGATTCCCATGCCACCGCTATTGGTGTATGCGCCAGAGGCACTGATTGTCAGAGAAGGATAGAAACGTGCACGAGCGGCCTCCACGTTGTAGAAGCAATTGGCAAGAGCCATCTCGTTGGCGTGAACGTCAGCGCGGTTGGAAAGCAACTGCACGCCGACACCTGTTGAGAAGGTCGTCGGAAGGCTCTGCGCGTCGAGCGTACTTCTCGAAATGGCGTGAGCCTGCTCGCCCATCAACAGCGAAAGGCTATTTTCCGTCTCGCGAATCTGGCGCTTGAGGTCCTCCTTCTGAGTCTGCACTGAAAGATAATTGCTCTCCGCGCTCTGCACGGCGGTAGACCTCACGCCTCTCACGGTCTGCAACTGCACCTTCATGATGTCCCAAGTATCCTTGGTCAGCTTCTCCATGTCGTTGACAATCTGGAGCTGCTTGTCGAGCATCAGAAGGGTATAGTACATATTGGCGACATTGGCGATGAGCTTTGTCTGCACGGCCACCTGATAGTCTTTCATCTGCAACATGGAGACCTGAGCCGCGCGCTTCGCCGCAGTGAGGTTGCCAAAGAGGTTGGCATCCCAGCTTGCGTTGATTGGGAGCGAATATGTCTTGTTGGCCTTCTGGCCGTCCCATGTCGATATGGTGCCTTGTGGCGTGAAGGTGATACCTGGCAGGAAAGCCAACTTGGCGGCCTTCAGCTGAGCCTCAGCCATGTCAATGTTCAAGGCTGCGTTGAGCAAGTCGGGGTTGTTGGCAAGAGTCTTCTCGATGAGCGTCTGCAACTGCGGGTCAGTGAACACTGAACGCCAAGGGATGTTGGCAAACGATGTCGTGTCGGTCACGGCAAGGGTGTCGTTATCGTTGACAGCGTCACGGATGAGCCCCGAGGTGTTGACAGCCGGTCGCTCATACTTGCCGTAAAGGCTCTTGCAGCCCGTGAGAGTCACGGCTGCAAGACCAATGATAAGGAAATTGTATCTTTTCATTATTATCAATCCTTTTTATCTAAATACTGGTCGTGCCAACTGGTTGGAAGTGACCTGTCTTCGTTGGAGTTCATGTCCGACTCGATGGCGGCACCGGCATTGGCATACTGGCGAAGCTCTGCCTCAACCTCCTTGTTGTTGTCATCCTCAAACTTCAGAGGCTTAACCTTCTCCTGCAAGTACTGGAAGATGCAGAACAGGGCGGGGACGATAAACAACTGCACCATTGTACCAAGGAACATACCTCCCACGGCAGCGGCACCAAGGGTCTGGTTACCTGACTTGCCCACACCAGAAGCGAACATCAAAGGCAGCAAGCCGATGATCATGGCCAAAGATGTCATCAAGATAGGACGCAGACGGGCTGCGGAACCAAGGATGGCAGAATACCTGATGGCCATACCCGTCTCACGACGCTCAAGGGCGTACTGCACGATAAGGATGGCGTTCTTGGCCAAAAGTCCGATAAGCATGATGAGCGAAATCTGCATGTAAATATCGTTGGAGTGACCAAAGATATTGGTGAAGATGAACGCTCCGGCAAGTCCGAACGGAATGGACAGCAACACTGCCAATGGCAAGATGTAACTCTCATACTGCGCACTCAGAATCAAGTATACGAAGATGAAGCAGAGCACGAAGATAAGCGATGTGGAGTTGCTCGACTCAGCCTCTGAACGTGTCAAGCCTGAGTACTCATAGCCATAGCCCTGCGGCAGCATGTCGCCAGACACTTCCTTGATGGCCTGCATCACCTGACCGTTGGAGTAACCCGTGTTTGGCGTGACACTCACGTCGATAGAGGTGAAGAGGTTGAAACGACCGATGTTTGAAGGACCGAATACCTTGCGCAGTTTCACGAACTCGCTCACTGGCGACATCTCACCAGAGGCCGTACGCACGTAAATACGGCTCAATCCGTCTGGGCGCATACGGCTTTCCACGTCGCCCTGTATCATCACACGGTAAAGTTTACCGTAAGCATTGAAGTTGGAAGCGTACAAGCCGCCATAGTAGCCCTGCATCACGCTGAGCACTGCCGATGGCGAGATTCCTGCCTGCTTGGTCTTGGCCACGTCAACGTCAACCATGTACTGAGGATAGTTAGGGTTGTATGATGTCATGGCCTGCTGAATCTCAGGACGCTTGTTGAGCTCGTTGAGGAAGCTCTTCGTGATGTTGTAGAACTTGTTAAGGTCACCACCTGTTTTGTCCTGCATGGTCATGGTCACACCGTTCTGGACGGAGAAACCGGAAATCATAGGAGGTCCGAAAGCGAGAATCTGCGCGTCCTTGATGGCTGCGGTCTGCTTGTATATCATGCCCAACACGGAGTTTTGCTCGTATGGGTTCACAAGGAGCGCCATTGGGTCTTTCTCGGAGATGGCACGCTCGATTCGCGCGAAGAAACCACCGGAACGGTCCTCAAACGACTTCAGCTTAAGAATGAACGTCGCCTGGTCGGAACCCTGGCCGGCAATGAAGTTGTAACCCACGATGGCATTGCGGTGAAGGATGGCGGGGTTGCTCGCGAGCATCTTGTCCACCTGCTCCACGATTTGCTGCGTGCGATCCTGCGAAGTACCAGGCTTTGCCGAGATGGTAACGAAGATTGTACCGGTATCCTCATCAGGCACAAGACCAGTCTTGGTAAACTTCATGCAGACGAGAAGCACGGCGATGCCCACGACCACGATGGCACCTGTGATGATGCGGTGGTTGATGATGCGGTCAACGCCTACCTTATACTTGTTGATGGTCTTGTCGAACATGCGGTTGAAGCCGCTGTGGAAACGAGCCACGAACGACTTGTTGTGCTCATTCTCCTCAGCCTTGTGTGGCTTCAGGAACATGGCGCACAATGCCGGGGAAAGGGTCAAGGCGTTCAATGCGGAGATGACGATACTCACGGCCATGGTGACACCGAACTCACGGTAGAACGTACCAGACGTGCCGCCAATGAAGCTCACAGGCACGAACACGGCCGACATCACCAACGTGATGGAGATGATGGCACCGGAAATCTCGTTCATGGCATCGATGGCGGCGGTCATTGAGTTGTCGTAGCCAGCGTCGAGCTTGGCGTGGACGGCCTCGACCACCACGATGGCATCATCCACCACGATGGCGATGGCAAGCAGCAATGCCGACAACGTCAAGAGGTTGATGGAGAATCCGAATATCAAGAGGAAGAAGAACGTACCGATCAAGGCCACAGGCACGGCAATCATAGGAATGAGCGTCGAGCGGAAGTCTTGCAAGAACACGTACACCACGATGAACACGAGAATCAAGGTGATGAACAGGGTCATGATAACCTCCTCGATAGACGCGAAAAGGAAGTCGGTCACGTCGTACATCAGCACTACCTTCAACCCTGGAGGCATGCTCTTCTGCGCCTCGGCGAGGGCGGCCTTCACGTCGGTGGCAATCTGCGTGGCGTTAGAGCCGGCAATCTGCTGCACCATACCCATACATGCGGGCTGACCGTCGTTCTTCAAGTGCACGTTGTACATCAGCGAGCCAAGCTCAATCTTTGCCACGTCTTTCAAGTGCAGGGTCTCACCCGTGGTCTTGCTCTGGATCACGATGTTCTGATACTCGATAGGCGTTGACAAGCGGCCCTTGTAGCGAAGGGTGTACTCGTAAGCCATGTTCGAGTTCTCACCGAACTTACCAGGGGCAGCCTCGATGTTCTGCTCGGCGAGCACGCCCGTGATGTCGGAAGGAATGAGTCCATACTGCTTCATCTTATCTGGCTGGAGCCAGATACGCATTGAATATGTGGCGGTAGAAGGGCTCTGCACGTCACCCACGCCATTCACACGCTTGATGAGCGGCACGATGTTGATGTCATTGTAGTTGGTGACAAACTGGTCGTCGTAGCGTCCATCGTCTGACGTGACGGCATACATGATGACGTTTGAGGTCTGGCGCTTCGTCACGGTCACGCCCACCTTTGTCACCTCGGCTGGCAACAGGGCCTGTGCCTGCTGCACGCGGTTTTGCACGTTCACGGCTGCCATGTCAGGGTCGGAGCCCTGCTTGAAGTAGACGGTGATCATGGCCGAGCCGTCGTTGGTGGCGGAAGAGGTCATGTAGGTCATGTTCTCCACACCGTTGATGCTCTCCTCCAAAGGCACCACCACTGACTTCAACACCGTCTCAGCGTCAGCGCCCGTATAGGTGGTGCGCACCGTGATGGTTGGTGGCGCGATATCCGGATACTGCTCGATAGGCAGTGATGTCAAGCCGATGATACCCAGCAGCACGAGCACGATGGATATCACGGTCGACAGGACCGGTCGTTCAATGAATTTTGTAAATGTCATAATTTCTCGAAATTAACTCCTCCTTATTTTCCTGTCATCGTCTTGACAAAGCCCTTTGCTGAGCCCTGGTTGGCACCGAGCTTCTCGGCCTTCTCAATCTTCTCCTCGTATTGCTGCTCTGTGAGCGGCTTGATTTGCTCGCCGTCGGTGAGTTTGGTTATGCCCTTGCTCACGTAGCGGTCGCCAGCGTGGAGACCATCGGTGACGATGTAGTTCACGCCATCGTCTTGTGGGTTAACCTTGATGGCTGTATATTTCACCTTGTTGTTGCTGCCAACGACATATACGAATATCTTGTCCTGCACCTGCACGGTTGCCTCCTGCGGGATGATGATGGCGTCGTTGCTCACGTGAGGCACCACGATCTGGCCCGCGCCACCGCTCTTCAGCAAGCGCTGTGGGTTGGCGAAATGGGCGATGAGGGTGTAAGCTCCCGTGGAAGCGTCTATCACGCCGCTCATCTTGACCACGCGGCCTGGCTGGTTGTAGATGGTGCCATCGGCGAGCTGGAGCTTCACGGTAGGCATCTCCTTCAGCACGCCGGCAACGCTGCCAGCGGTCTTGGACATGCCGAGGATGTCGGGCTCACTCATTGAGAAGAACACCTCCACCGTGCTGACGTCAGAAACGGTTGTCAGGGTGTTGGATGCCGACACGAGCGCGCCTTTCTTGAAAGGCAGGCTGCCTACGACACCGCTTGCCGGGGCGCGCACAACGCACCACGACAGCGTCTCGGCTGCGGCGGCGAGAGCTGCCTGTGCCTGTGCCACCTGGGCCTTGGCTGTGGCGTAGCTGTTCTGTGCCGTCTCGAGCTCATACTGGCCAATGATGTGCTGGTCGAAGAGCTTCTTATTATTAAGATATGTGAGACGAGCGGTGTTGGCTTGGGCGCGAGCCGTGTTCAAAGCGGCACGGCACTGGCTCACCTGGGCGCGATATGTCTCGCTGTCGATGGTGAACATGGGCTGGCCAGCGCTCACGCTCTGACCCTCTTGCACATAAACGTTTGTGATGAATCCCGAGATTTTCGGGTGCACGTCAACATCCTGAATACCCTTAATGGTTGCCGGATAGGTAGTCTGGAGGTCAGCGCTTGAGACTCCTGCCGTCTGCACGGGGAACTCATTGTCCTGAAGATCTGCCAGTCCGCCACCGCTCTTCTTGCCACAAGAAGCAAGGGCTAATGCGGCTAAGGCCACAAACAAACAACTCTTGATTTTCATACCTAATTTTAGAATAATATTATTATCAAATTTAATCATTTATCATGTTAAGGCACATTGCTAACGTCTCAAAAAGAGCCCAATCTCCCTAAAATATGCGCAAAGTTACCACTTTTATCTTAGAAAACTCGTTTTGCCGATTGAGTTTTTAACAACAATTACAATCGTTTGTCGTTTCTTTATCCCTTTCTTGACATATCATAAGAGCTCAATGGCAAAAAGCCTATGCCAAGCCCATCTCGGCGGCCTTTTTCTTGAGCAGCTGCATGAGCGGCTCGCGCTCGTTGGGCACCTTGTCGTCGAGCACGGCATCTTTGAGGGTCTGCTTGAGCGTGCCGACCTCGCGCGAGGGCTTGAGGTGGAACATCTCCATGATCTCGTTGCCGTCGATCACAGGTTGCAGCAGCCGCTTGTAGTCGCGCTCCTTGAGGTCGGCTATCTTGGCGCGCACTATGCGGAAGTTCTCGCGGAAGCGCGCCTTCCTCACCTCGTTCTTGCTCGTGATGTCGGCGTCGCAGAGGCGCATGAGGTCGTCGATGTCGTCGCCGGCGTCGTTGATGAGTCGGCGCACGGCGGAGTCGGTCACCTCCTCGTCGGCAATGGCTATGGGGCGCATGTGGAGCTCCACGAGCTTCTGCACGTATTTCATCTTCATGTCCATCGGCAACTTGAGCCGCCTGAAGATGGATGGCACCATCTTGCCTCCCACAAACGGGTGGTTGTGGAATGTCCATCCCTGCGCCGGCTCCCAGCGCTTGGTCTTCGCCTTGCCTATGTCGTGGAGCAGTGCAGCCCAGCGAAGCCATAGCGAGGCGGGCTCGCCATTGTCGCCAGCCTTGTTGCCGTCGCACACGTTGTCGAGCACCTCAAGCGAATGGTAGAAATTGTTCTTGTGGCCCTTGCCGTTCTTGGTCTCCACCACGTCAAGCACGGCAAGTTCGGGCAGTATGAGCTTGAGCAAGCCGCAACGCTGGAGGTCAACGAAACCACGACTCGGCTGCGCCGTCATCATAATCTTGTTCAGCTCCTCTGATATGCGCTCGCCGCTGATTATCTTTATGCGGTCGGCGTTGCGCTCCAAGGCGTCGAACGTCTCGTCATCGATATAAAAACGGAGCTGCGTGGCGAACCTCACGCATCGCATCATGCGCAAGGGGTCGTCGGAAAAGGTGATGTCGGGGTCGAGTGGCGTGCGGATGATGCCGTCTTGCATGTCGAGTATGCCGTCGAAGGGATCCACTATCTCGCCAAAGCGATCTTTGTTGAGACACACGGCGAGGGCGTTGATGGTGAAGTCGCGACGGTTCTGGTCGTCCTCCAAGGTGCCGTCTTCCACGTGCGGCTTGCGCGAGTCGTGGCTGTAGCTCTCCTTGCGCGCGCCCACAAACTCCACCTCATGGCCGTGCCACTTCACCTGCGCCGTGCCGAAATTCTTGAACACGGAGAGGTTGGCGTGCCCGGCGAGCAATTTTCTGAACGCCTTGGCCACCTCAATGCCGCTGCCCACGACCACGACGTCTATGTCGTTGCTCGGCCGTTGTAGGAAGAGGTCGCGCACGTAGCCGCCCACGACGTAGGTCTCAAGGCCGAGACTGTCGGCGGCTTCCGAAATCTTGTGAAATATGTCTTTGTCAAGCAGCTTGGCCATGTCGGCATCGCTCAGCATTCTCATCATCTTATCGCTTTTTTCTAATAGCTTGCAAAAGTACGAATAATTGGCGAATATCATGCCCTCCACGGCACCTTTTTATCATATATCAAGAACGGCATCGGCTTCACGCTTGAATCGCGCCGCGATTCAAGCGTGGAGGCGGCGCGATTCAAGCGTAAAGGCAACGCGATTCAAGCGTAAAGCCGATGGGGCACGTGCAGGGGCATATTTGTCTCTAATTGTCCCTAATTGTCCTTTTCCATAACATAATATTTTGCGTATTCAGGAAAAAACAATAATTTTGCACTTTGTATAATATTTGAATGGATTTTTGGGTTATTTACTAAACGGACATAATATATAATGAGAAAAATCATCATATTGTTGCTTCTCGCGTTGCCACTCAGGATGCTCGCGCAGTCGTCGATGACCGACACGCAGGTGGCGAGCTACATCCAGCAGGAGATGAAGCGTGGCACCTCGCAGTCGCAAATAGTGACCCACCTCATGCAGAGCGGTGTGGACATATCGCAGATTCGGCGCGTGAGGAAAGCCTATGAGCGCACTAAGAACGACGCGGGGCTGGGCGACATGGCTACATCGCGTAACCAAAGCCGACTGAGACGGGCCAACGGCCTTGCCAAGCAAAGCTCCGATGACCCTCAAGCCAACCGACGTGCCACACGTGAGGCCGACTCGGAGAGGGAAGCCACGACATCGCAAAGGGTGGCAAGCAACGGCTCTTGGCAAGAACAATATAATGAGGACGACTCCGACTTCAAGAAATATCAAGAAAACGTAGCGGCCCTCTCCGAAGACAACGAGGGGCAGGACGCCAACGACGGGAAGCCTAACAAGAAAAAGGTGTTCGGTCGCGACATATTCTCAAACAAGGACTTGTCGTTTGAGCCGCTCATGAACATAGCCACGCCCCAAAACTACGTGCTCGGGGCGGGCGACCAGGTATCGGTCGACATCTATGGCGCGTCGCAGAAGTCGGTCGACTGCACCGTGTCGCCCGATGGCGACATCGTGATCGACGGCTACGGGCCCATCCGCCTCGGCGGACTCTCCGTGGCGGCTGCCAAGGCCAAGCTCCGCGCCACACTCGGCTCACGCTACCAGTCGAGCCGCATAAACCTGTCGTTGGGACAGACGCGCACCGTCTCCATCAACGTGATGGGCGAGGTGAAGAAGCCTGGCACTTACACCCTGTCGGCGTTCGCCTCGGTGTTCAACGCCCTCTACATGGCCGGCGGCACCAACGACATAGGCACGCTGCGTAACATCAAGATATACCGCGCCAACCGCCTCGTGAGCGTATGCGACATCTACGACTACATACTCAACGGCAAGATGACGGGCAACGTGCGACTGCACGATGGCGACGTGATAATAGTGGGGCCTTACGACTGCCTGGTCAATATCACGGGCAAGGTGAAGCGACCCATGTATTATGAGATGAAACGCAACGAGAGCCTGCAGACGCTGCTGCGCTACGCGGGCGGATTCACGGGCGACGCCTACAAGAAGGCGGTGAGGGTGAACCGCAAGACGGGACGCGAATACGCCGTGTTCAACGTCGACGAGTTTGACATGAGCTCATTCCGCATTGCCGATGGCGACTCGGTGAGCGTGGACTCCATATTGCCGCGCTACTCCAACACGGTCGAGATAAAAGGTGCCGTGTTCAGGCCCGGCATGTACCAGCTCGGCGACGGCATCAACAGCGTGCGCACGCTCGTGCAACACGCCGAGGGCCTGACCGAGGACGCGTTCACCGCGCGCGCCGTGATGCACCGCATGAAGGCGGACCGCACGCTGCGGGTGATTCCGGTCGACATCAAGGGCATAATGGACAACACCGTGGCTGACATACCACTGAAAGAAAACGACGTGCTCTTCATCCCCACGAAGCAGACGGCGATGAACGAGCAGACCATAACAATACAGGGCGAGGTGATGTACCCTGGCGTATACAAGTATGCCGACAACGAGACCCTGGAGGACTTTGTGCTACAGGCCGGCGGACTCACCGACAAGGCTTCCACCGTTAAGGTGGACGTGTCGCGCCGTGTGGGCAACCCCAAGGCGGAGGCATCTGACAGCATAATAGCCAAGAACTTCTCTTTCGCCTTGAAAGACGGCTTCGTCGTCGATGGCGAGCAGGGCTTCGTGCTCCAGCCTTTCGACGAGGTGTTCGTGCGCAAGGACCCGAGCTACTCCGCCCAGCAAAACGTGAGCGTGGATGGCGAGGTGACCTTCCCTGGCACCTACACGCTGTCACGCCGTGGCATGAGGCTCACCGACCTCGTGGCGGCGGCAGGCGGTGCCACGCCCCTCGCCTACATCCATGGGGCGAGACTGGAGCGCCGAACCAACGAGGCTGAGCGCAAGCGCATGGAGGCCGTGTTGCAGATGCAAAACGAGCTGTTGCAGCAAGAGCTGTTGTCGCTCGCCGCGAGCCAGACCTCTGGCTCGGCATTGCAGCAGGTGGGCCAGCAGAGCAAGGAAGAGCAGATCAAGAAGTTCCAAGTGCCAGACTCTTACCCCGTGGGCATAGAGCTCGACAAGGCCTTGGCAAACCCCAACAGCGATGCCAACATCGTGCTGAGGGAGGGCGACCGACTCGTGTTGCCACAATACACGGGCACCGTGAAGGTGAACGGCGCGGTGATGTATCCCAACACCGTGAGCTTCATCAAGGGCAAGGGCGTGAGCTATTACATCAACGCCTCCGGCGGATACAGCCGTAACGCGCGCAAGAGCGGCGCCTACGTCATCTACATGAACGGCATGGTGTCGAAGTCGTCGAAGGCCAAGGTGGAACCTGGCTGCGAGATTGTGGTGCCAAGCAAGATAAGGCGCCGCACCAGTCCTGCTGAGATTCTCAACATCGGCTCAAGCATGTCGTCTATCGCCGCCATGATAGC
>DAIOUH010000033.1:0-15609 GCA_036751585.1 Prevotella sp.
ATGAGGGGAATGTGCAAGCGGCTCTTCTTGACCGCCACCTCCTGCAACGCCCTTACCTTGGCGGCGCCCTTGGTGTTGAGCACCGCGCCCAGCATGCCTTTCTCCACCAGCTCCACGAGCGGCGAATTGGTCTTGGCGCCTGTGGTGAGGTCTGTGCCTGGCATGAGGTTGAGCTGCCCGATCTTCTCCTCCACGGTCATCTTGGCCATAAGGTCGTCCACAAACTCGTTCATGGGCTTCTTTTGCGCATGAAGAGAGAGACAACAGAGGGCAAGAGATAAACACAATAGTGTCTTTTTCATGATATTATAACTTTGTTTTTTATGTCATTCGGTTGCGGACGGCCACAGGGGCCGCCCCTGCACGTCAACCGCAATACCCTTTTTCGGGTTGTATGGCAGGGGCGGGCCCTGTGCCCGTCCGCAACCATTTTTCACCGTTCTCCGTGTTATTTTTTTTGGAACACCCTGACGTAATCGACCTTCATCGTGGCAGGCAGCGCGGTCTCGTCCACGCCCTTTTGTCCGCCCCAGGCACCGCCCCAAGCGAGGTTGAGGATGACATAGAAAGGCTCGGAGAAAGGCCAATAGGTCTTCGTCTTGTTGTCGGGAGTGTAGGTGAAGTATTTCTCGCCGTCGATATAGTAGGATATGTAGTCCGCCGTCCACTCGCAGGCGTAGGTGTGCCATCCGCCCTCGGCGTTGGCGAGGTATTTCTCCTTGTGCTCCTTGGCCGTTCCGCCATTGTTGTATCCATTGCAATGGATCGTCGACGACACGTAGTTGGGGTTGTAGCCCACTTCCTCCATTATGTCGTTCTCGCCATCGTCTGGCCATTTGGTGAAGTTGACCGGCATCATCCAGAAGGCGGGCCATGTGCCCCTGCCCTTCGGCAGCATGATGCGTGCCTCTATCCAACCATATTTCCATCCCTTGTTTCGGCAGGCGTATACCCTGCCCGAGCACACGCGGCCGGCATCGTTCTTGTAGCAGGTGATGCTCAGCACGCCATTGGCGACGCTCGTGGTCTTGCCGTCGTTCACGTAATACTGCAACTCGTTGTTCACCCAGCCCGCGTCTTTTATCTCGTGGGTCCAGTCGGAACCCAATGTGGAGCCGTCGAACTCGTCGTGCCACACCAGCTTGTATCCCGCCGGCACCTTGATGTCATCGTCTGGCGGGTCAACCTCGGATGATGACGGCTGCTGTACGACCGGAATGGTCACTGCCTGGACACCCGACACTATCTTCACGTTGCCGCTGCGCGCGTCGGTGCCGTGGTTGGCCTCAACGGTGACACTCACCGCCCCGCTCTTCGAGGTCGTGCCCGTGGCTGTCACCTTTATCCAGCTGTCCTCCGTGTAGGCACGCCACTCCTTTGGGGCGTCGGTAACTGCCACGGAAAACGTACCGCCATCAGCCGGGCTGTCTATGCTCGTGGGAGAAGCCGTGAGGGTCTGCGTGGGCACGTTGTTGTCGCCACCTCCGTTGCCTCCACACGCCGTCAGCGACATGAACAGGAAGAACAACAGGAGCAAATTGCTTATTTTCATGGTAAAAATCTTATTCAATATATAAATAGAAAGGGCATGCCACGCCTTCCGCATGGCATACCCTCATGTTAAGTAGTACTATTTAGCTGTTTTCTGAATCGTGATGTCGCTTATGGTGACCACCGTTCCGGCAGGCGCGCCGCCGAAGTCGAGTGCCACGTTAATGGATGACGCGTCAGCCGAGAGCGACTTCGCCGGCACCTTTATCTCGGTCTCGGTGTCCGCTGGTATGTCGTGACGTCCATCCGTGAAGAATATTTTAGAGTCGTCAGCGCTACCCACCTTAAAGGTCATTTGAGGGATGTCGGTGGTGGAATGCACCTTGATACGCATGTCGTAGTTCTCGCCAGCCGCAATGGGCAAGAGCTTGCCGAGGAGCTCCGTGTGGAAAATCACCTGAGCCTGCCACTGCTGGCTGCTCGCGTCGGGCAACGTAATCTGGTACTTGCCGCCACCGAGGGGCTTGAAGCCTATCGGGTCGGGGTTGGCAGCCCAGTTGTCGCCATTGACATAATAGAATGTCATCATCGACTCGCTGAAGTTGTCGTCTATCTGCTTCCAGATGTTGTTTGGCGAGTTATAGGTGTAGACCGTCGGGTCTTCCACCACCTCAGGCAGCTTGGTGCCGTCGTCGTTGGCATGGTCTTTCAAGACGATGTTCTCCACGCTGATAACCGTGTTGTCGGCGTTGCCGCCAAAGTCGAACACGATCTTTATCTGCGAGGCGTTGATGCCCTTCAGGTCGCTCTTCCAGAAGCAAACAGGCTCACCAGCCTTCAGCTCCATCTCTTCCTGGAACAGGTAGTTGCCGTCGTTAGACGCGTCGCACACCTTGATGGTCACGCCGTTGTGGTCGGTATTGGAAGTGAGGATGACCGAGAAGTCGTAGTTCTTGTCCGCCGAGAGCGAGATGTTGGAAGGCAAGTGCATCTGTCCCTGCCACTGGTCTGTTGTGGCTGTGGGCAGGGTGATGTTCTCATAGTCGTAGCCGTCCATGCTGTACGTCGGGTCAGCTATCTGGCTCCATCCCGGGGCATAGTAGAATGAGCTTGGCTTGTGGGCCGAGGCATCCTCGCTGCGCCAGAGGTTAAACTCGCTGTCGGCCACGAAACCGCCAAAGCCGTTCATCTTGGTCTTGTTGACATGGAACGTCTGCGTCAGGCTTCCGTCGGATATGCCATTGCGGTTTTTCACCTTATACTCCACGGTGTAGTCGCCCGCCTTGCGATAGTAGGCGGAGTCCTTGTAAGCCGTGGAATAGCGCGAGCCATTGATAATCCACACCGGCGTGACGCCTTGGACAGTCTGGTCGAAATCGAAGTGCGCCTGGTTCGTGTTCTGGTCAACGGTCACCTTGAAGGCATCGGCGTAGTCGCCCACCTGCGGCAGACCGTTAGGGTCAGCACCACTGTAGTCCTCTGGCGAGCAAGCCACGAGAGCCAAGGCAGCGAGACATGTAACGAATATCTTTGTTTTCATGGTATTATTCTTCTTTTATTATCCTTTATTCTCTTGTCACTAATACTAATAGTCGTTTTGCTGAAGATTTGGATCGGCGGATATTTCACTTTGCGGTATGGGGAGATACTTCTTGTTTTCCGTCCACGAAGCCGTGCGGTTGCCCTCCTCGTCGGGCACGAGCGTCGTGGCGGCCTTGCCAGTGCGCACGAGGTCCCAATAGCGTTTGCCCTCGCCAAGGAACTCCAAGTGACGCTCGTTGATGATGGCATCGAGGTTGACACTCGTCAGGTTGGCGATGCCGGCGCGCTCGCGCAGCATGTTGACATACTTCAGCGCCGTGGCGTTGTCGCCGTTGGTGCGGAGCAGCAGCTCGGCGGCGTTGAGCAGGGTCTCGGCATAGCGATACACTCGCAGGTTGTTGTTGAAGTTGAGGTCTGGGTCCCAGCCAGCGTCCTTCACGTTTTCGACCATCGGCAAGTACTTGCCTTGGAAGAGGCCCGTGTTCATGTATCCCGGAGTGTAGGTGATGCCATTGTCGGCAGCAGCCTTGTCGGCGTCGAAGATGGACACGTCGCGACGGACATCCTGCCCAGAGTACATATTGTACGCGGCATGACGCACGGGGCCAAAGCTCCATCCGTTGTCAACGCCTTCTACGCCTGCCGTCCAGCCGCGAGGGCCAAGGAGACGGGGCAGCACCGTGCCACCCACGGCGAGAGGCGAGCTCCAGCCACGCTGGTGGTTGTTGTCGTCGTAGTTGATTTCGTAAATGCTCTCCGAGCACCACTCGCCGCTCTCGGTCCACATGGCCTTGAAGTCGGGGTTGAGGGCATACTGTCCGCTCTGGATAATCTCATTCATGTAACCCAATGCCTTGGAATAGCGGCTCTCGTCGTTTTGGTACATCACGAGCTCAGCGTAGATCATATAGGCGAAAGCCTTGGTCACGCGACCCTCGTTGCCTGAGGAAGCCTTCATCGGCAGGGCGGAACCATACTTATCGAGAGCGTCCTCAAGGTCGGTAATGATGTTGTTGTATATCTCGTCGGCCTTGAGCTGCGGAGCCTTGTAGTCGCCACTGAGGTTCTGGGTGAAGTAAGGAATGTTGCCCCAGAACTTCCACAGGATCATGTAGTAGTAGTCGCGCAACACGCGCGCCTGTGCCGTGTAGGAGTCGGCATGCTCCTGCGTGAGGTCGCTGCCTTGCATGGCAAGTGCCTTGTCCACATAACTTATAAGGTCGTTGCAACGCTTCACGCCGCTGTACTCGTCGGTCCACAGGGATGCTAACGTGTTCTCCGACGTGGCCTTGAAGTTGAACATCAACTGCCAGTTGAGCATGTCGCTCGCGCTGCCGCCGCCAGGATAGCAGTCGTCGCTCATGATGTCGCTGCAAAGGTTTATGGGCGCGTAGTTTCCGTTGCCCCAGTCGGCCCAGTGAAGAGGGTCGTAAGAAGCCGTCAACGCCTCTTGAATGTGATCATCGGTGGTATAGTATTCGTTGACATCGTCGGAGGTTGGCGACTCCACATCAAGAAAGCCCTCGCCACATCCCGTCAGCCCGACAGTGGCCAGGCTCATGATGCCAAGAATGAATATATTAGATTTCTTCATGATGTTTTAGAATTATATTAGGAAGTGAGAAGTTAAAGTGTGATGTTGAATCCTACGGTCCATGTGCGAGCTTGCGGATATACACCATAGTCCACGCCAAGCGACGTGCCGCCAGAGGCAATCTCCGGGTCGAAGCCATGATACTTGGTGAACGTGAACAGGTTCTCGGCGCTGACATAGAAGCGCAGGCGCTCCACCATGAGCTTCATGGTAAGGCTCTTCGGGAGAGTGTAGCCCAAGGTGACGTTCTTCAAGCGGAGATATGAGCCGTCGAAGATATAGAGGTCGCTCGACTGCCAGTTGTTGGCGTCGCCGTTGTAGAGGCGAGGAATCTTGTTTGACGTGCCTGGGCCTGTCCAGCGTCCGAGCATCCATGAAGGATAGTTGCTGGAAGCGATGTCGGTGCGGCGTGTGGCGTCGAAGACATCCACACCAGCCACGCCCTGCCAGAACATGTTGAAGTCGAAGCCTTTCCATGAGGCGTTGAAGTTGACGCCAAAGGTCCACTTAGGTGTTCCGTTGCCGATGTCGGTACGGTCGTTGTTGTCTATCTGTCCATCGCCATTCACGTCCACGAAGCGCACGTCACCAGGCTGCGCGTTGGGCTGGATGGGCTTGCCATCGGCATTGACATAGCTGTTGACCTCATCCAATGTCTGGAAGATGCCAGCCGTCTTGTAGCCATAGAAGAACGGGAAAGGATGGCCGTTCTCGGCGCGGGTGATGGTACCAATGCCTTGGAAGGAGTCGAGGTCGGCGTAGCCAGTCTCATTGCCGTATTCCAAAAGCGTGTTGCTCAGGTAAGAGGCGTTGCCCTTGACTGAGAAGTTGGCGTCGGCCACGTGCCACTTGTAACCAAGCTCAAACTCCACGCCGCGGTTGCGCATGTCGCCCACGTTGCCAATAGGCTTCGACTCGCCAACGTATGAAGGGATGTTCATGGTCATCAGCATGCCATTGGTGCGCTTGTTGAAGTAGTCTACCGTGAAAGTGAGCGCTGAGTGGAAAAAGGCGAAGTCGAGACCGATGTCAGTCTGCTCACTCTCCTCCCATTTCAGGTCGGGGTTGGCAAGACCGCTTGCCTTGGAACCAAGCACGAGGTTGACAGGGTTGCCGAAATAATAGTTGTTGCCAGACGCTGTGTTGACAGTGTAGCGGAAGTTGCCGATGTTGTCGTTACCGTTCTTGCCCCAAGAGAAACGTGCCTTGAGAATGTTCAACCACTGTGGCATCTTGAGGTATGGCTCGTTTGCTATGTTCCAACCCAACGACACTGATGGGAACGTGCCGAACTTATGGTTTGAACCGAAGCGGCTGGAACCGTCGCGACGAAGCGTGAACTGAGCCATGTAGCGCTCTTGATAGTTGTAAGAGAGACGCGCGAAGAGTGAGGTCATCTTGTAAGGATCGTATGGGTAAGCGTTTACTGAGTGGTCTACCACGGCGCCGTTCACGGTGCCGTCGTCGGTGTATGTCAGGCGATAGTTACCATTGGCGTAAGCTATCGAAGGCTTGAGAGGGTTGACAAGGTATTTCTTGGAGCCGTCAATCTGATAGCCACTGTATGACAACGCGCTCTGTCCGAGCACGACGTTGAAATGGTGGTCGCCAAAGGTCTTGTCGTAGGTCAGCGTGTTCTCGACCTGCCACGTGGTGTTGCGGCAGTTGTTGACCGTGGCGCTGGTATACTGTGAGTTGTTGTTGGCTGAGTTGTAGAAAGTCTGCAGCGTGGCGGTCTCCGATCCCCAGAAGGCCATGTCGGCCATGTATGAGAAACGATACTTGAGGTTGTCTATCACGCCGAGCTCGGCAGAGAAGTTGCCAGTGAAGTGGTGGCTCCAACTTGGCTGCGAAGGTTCGAGAAGCAGGCCGAGAGGGTTGTTCATCTCGTTGTAGGCCGTGCCTGGAATCATCACGATGTTGCCGTTCTTGTCTTTCACGTCATCGTACGGGGTGAGCACGCCCTTGGGGTCTTTCGAATAGTCGGTGTAGGTGTAGCGGTTGTGCTGCGCCTTGGCCGCGTCGCCAGTCACGAAAGGCGGCAAGATTGGGGAGAGGGCGAGGGCTGAGCCCAGCACGGAACCCCATGTGGAGTTGGCATCTATGCTTGTGCTCTTGATGCGAGCGTAAGAGAGGCTGACGCTAAGGTCGAGCTTGTTGAGGAAGTTGCGGTCCTTGGTGGCGTCGATGACGTTCATGTTGGTGTTGGAACGCAAGGTCAGACGGTTGTAGTTTGACTTGCCGTAGTTTCCGCCAACGATACCTTCCTGGTCGTAGTAGCCCATTGAGAGGTAATACTTCACGCGGTCGTTTCCGCCATTCACGGAGACATCGTGCTTCTGCACAGGCGCGTTGTCGTTGAACACGAGGTCTTGCCAGTCGGTGCCTGTGGTAACGGCATTGCCGTTGATGTCTGTCAAATGATATGGGTCGGCATAAAGAGGCGCCGAACCGGAGTTGACATACTGCTCGTTTTGCAGGATAGCGTAATCGGTGGCGTTGAGCACGTCGCGCTTGCGCCATTTCGACTGCCAGCCATAAGAGAAGTCGTAGTTGATTTGCGCCTTGCCGCTCTTGCCTTGCTTCGTGGTTACGAGCACCACGCCGTTGGCGGCACGCGCGCCATAGATGGCACCAGAGGCAGCGTCTTTCAGCACCTCGATGCTCTCAATGTCGTTAGGGTTGAGGGCGTCAATGCCTGACGAGCCTTCGTATGGAATGCCATCAATGATATAAAGTGGGTCAGAATTGTTGATTGTGCCAGTACCACGCACGCGGATACGTGCCGCGGCGCCAGGCTGACCGGAGTTTGACGTCACGTTCACGCCAGCTGCGAGACCTTTCAACGCGTTGTCAACACGCACAGGTGCCGTCTCAGCCAAATCGGAAGCATCAACCTTGGCAATGGATGCCGTCACCACGCTCTTCTTCTGAACGCCGTAACCGATCACGACAACTTCGGAAAGGCTCTTTTGGTCTTCAAGAAGCGTGATGTGCATGTCAGAAGAACCTTTTTTCTCCTGCGTCACATATCCTATATAGGAAATCACGAGGGTGGAGCCAGGTTGCCCCTTGAAAGAGAATTTACCGTCAAGGTCAGTAACAGAGCCTCGAGAGCTTCCTTTCTCCATGACGGACGCACCAACGATTGGCTCACCGGACTTGTCGACGATGATGCCCTTGAACAAAGCGTCCTGGGCCCACGTCATAACAGTACACAGCAGAGCTACCAATAGGGTTATTAGTCTTGCTTGTTTCATGTGAGTTAAAATTAAGTTTTGGTTTTCTTGTTGATGTTGCAAAGATAGTAAAAAACGACACACGAAATCAAGACATATTCTCAAAAAGTGGATTCCACGACAATACAAAAAAGCGTAAGCCATTGATTTTCAGAACCAATGGCTTACGCTTACACTTATATAAAAGTAGATGATCTTTAAGAGTCTTATCTTGGCAGAAAGGTCGCGTCAAGGCTTATTTATTACCTCCAACGCCTTTCTCACGATGTTGCTCTGCTGGTTCATGACCTGGAAATATTGGCTCATGTCCCAAATGTCACGGGCGATGAGAGCCTTGAGCTGGGCACGCAGGTAAACGAGGGTGCGGTCAAGCTCGGCCTTGTCCTTTGGCTCTATCTTTTGCTTCTTGCCATCGCTGATAATGCTGTCGACAAGCTGCTGGGGTACCGTGAAGTGTTCGAGATAGCTCTTGAACTGTGGGTATTTCGCCTTGAGCTGCTTGCGATGAGAGTCCATGTATTTAAGGTCGTTGTCCAATACTATTCCCTTCGCCATCAGCTTGCGGTGGAAGTTGGTGAACTGCATGGTGTCGAGAGGCACGAAATAGTCTGGCATGATGCCACCGCCGCCATACACTACACGATGCTTGCGGAGGGTGTAATATTTCAAGGAGTCGGCAAAATGGATGCTGTCGGCAGAATAAAGCTCTCCATGCTTGTAGCGCGTGTCGAGCTCCATCTCATAGTCCTTGCGGTCGCCCTTGACGTATGGTTTCTGTATGCATCGACCTGACGGTGTGTAATAATGCGCGATGGTGAGCCTCATCATGGAACCGTCGGGAAATTCAACAGGGCGCTGCACCAAGCCCTTTCCAAAGGAGCGCCTTCCCACCACAGTGCCACGGTCCTGGTCTTGCAAGGCTCCCGTGACGATTTCGGCGGCAGAGGCGGTGAACTCATTTATCAAGACCACTACCTTGCCGTCAACGAGCTTGCCATTGCCCTTGGCCACGTATTCCGACCTTGGCACTTGGCGACCTTTGGTATAGACAATGAGGTCGCCTTTCCGCAAGAACTCGTTGGCAATGCTCACGGCTGCCTGCAAATACCCGCCCCCGTTGTCTTGCAAGTCGAGTATGAGGTTCTTCATGCCCTTGCCTTTAAGGTCGTTGACGGCGGTCATGAACTCTTCGTAGGTAGTGGCACCAAAGCTGCCAATGCGTATATAGCCTATTGCAGGGGCTATCATGTACCACCCGTCGATGGTTTTCACCGGAATCTTGTCGCGAACCACGGTGAAATGGAGCTTTTCGGCTATTCCGCGCCTCACTATGGTGAGCTTGACCTTTGTTCCCTTGGGACCTCTCAACCTTCTCATTATCTCCTCGCGGCTCATCTTCACACCGGAAATGGCAGTGTCATTCACGGCTACGATGCGGTCGCCAGGCATGATGCCAACCTTCTCGGAAGGGCCTTTCGCCACCGGCTGTATTACAAGCAGCGTGTCTTCCTGCATGTTGAACTGTACGCCAATGCCCTCGAAAGAGCCATTGAGCGACTCGTTCATCGCCTTTGTCTCCTTCGCCGTGGTGTATGAAGAATGTGGGTCAAGCTTCTCAAGCATTCCACGAATGCCGTCCTCCACAAGCTTGTTTTGGTCCACGGAGTCGACATAGAAACTATTGATGGCAATCTCGGCAATCTGCAACTTGCGCAGTGGCGAGTTCTTGCCAAAGTCTAATCTCAACTGTGCTTGTGCCTGAATCGGGAAGAAAAGAGGCAACAGCAAAAGCGTGGCAAAGAGAAAAAACTTGATATGTTTCATTATAATATTATAATAATGTGTGCGTAATAGAACATCTACGTGCGTGTCATGACATCCGTGTCAAGGCATCAATGTGATAGCATCAGTCTATCAAATCTGTGTCTTGCGGCAGGTCTTCTTCTATGACAAGATTGTCGATGATGAAGTTTTGACGCTCCATGGTGTTCTTGCCCATATAGTATTCGAGAAGCTTTTGCACTTGGTCGTTCTTGTGGAGCGTCACTTGTTCGAGACGCATATCAGGGCCGATGAAATGGACAAATTCATCGGGTGAAATCTCTCCCAGGCCCTTGAACCGGGTAATCTCCGGGTCTGGTCCAAGGTCACGGATGGCATTGATTCTCTCCTCCTCGCTATAGCAATATCGCGTGATGAAGTCGCCCTTTTTCTCGTTGGCTGCCAAACGCGCGTCGGCGTTGGCAATGACCTTCTTGTTCTTTATCTTCGTGCGGCGGTTGCGCACGCGGAAGAGAGGTGTCTGAAGCACATAGACGTGGCCTTTCTTGATAAGCTCAGGATAGAACTGCAGGAAGAAGGTGATGAGCAGCAAGCGAATGTGCATGCCATCGACATCGGCATCCGTGGCCACGATAACCTTGTTGTAGCGCAAGTTGTCGAGACCGTCTTCTATGTCGAGAGCTGCCTGCAAGAGGTTGAACTCCTCGTTCTCGTAGACCACTTTCTTGGTCAGTCCAAACGAATTGAGAGGCTTTCCGCGCAATGAGAACACCGCTTGCGTGTTTACGTCGCGGCTCTTCGTGATGCTTCCGCTTGCAGAATCGCCCTCAGTGATGAATATGCTCGACTCTTCCTTGCGGTCGTTCTTCGCGTCACTGTAATGAACCCTGCAATCGCGCAACTTGCGATTGTGGAGGTTGGCCTTCTTGGCACGCTCACGCGCCAACTTGGTGACGCCAGCCATGGCCTTGCGCTCGTGCTCGCTTTCCTTGATCTTGTTTTCCAGCACGTCGGCTACATCCTCTTTGTGAATGTGGAGATAGTTGTCCACCTCGCGCTTGATGAAGTCGCCTACATACTTGTTTATTGTCTCGCCACCGGGTTCCATGAGCGTGGAGCCGAGCTTGATCTTTGTCTGCGACTCGAATACCGGCTCCTCCACATTGATGGCGATAGCCGCCACGATGCCGTTGCGAATGTCGGTATACTCATAGTTCTTGTCGTAGTATTCCTTTATGGTCTTGGCTATGTGCTCCTTGAACGCACTTTGGTGCGTACCGCCCTGCGTGGTGTGCTGGCCATTGACAAAGCTGTGGTACTCCTCACCATACTGGTTGGTATGGGTAAAGGCTATCTCAATGTCCTCGCCCTTGAGGTGGATGATGGGATAGAGCGGGTCTGTCGTCATGGTGTCGACAAGCAAGTCCTCAAGGCCGTTGCGGCTCTTGATGCGCCTGCCATTATACATTATGGTAAGCCCGCTGTTAAGATAAGTGTAGTTGCGGAGCATGGTTTCCACGAATTCATCGTGGAAAGAATAGTTCTTGAAGAGGGTGTTGTCGGGCTCGAAGAATATGTACGTGCCGTTTTCTTCCTGAGAAGGTTCCGTCTTGTCACTCTTGAGCTTGCCCTTCTCGAACACGAGCGCGCGCACGTTGCCTTCGCGATAGCTCTTGACCTCGAAACGCGAGCTGAGGGCGTTGACCGCCTTCACGCCGACACCGTTTAATCCCACGCTCTTCTTGAATGCCTTGGTATCATATTTTCCGCCAGTGTTCAACACCGACACTGCCTCCACGAGCTTGCCTTGCGGAATGCCACGCCCATAGTCACGCACTGACACGCGGAGATTGTCCTCGATGTCCACCTCTATGCGGTCGCCGGCGTTCATCTTGAACTCGTCGATAGAATTGTCGATAACCTCCTTAAGCAACACGTAAATACCGTCCTCTGGCAGGTTGCCATCGCCCAAGCGACCGATATACATACCCGGACGCGTGCGGACGTGCTCCATGTCGGACAGGTGGCGAATGTTGTCATCTGTATATGATGGCGTGTCAGGTGATGCTGGAATGATATTTTTGTCTGCCATACTATTCAATATATATTATGTGTAAATATCGTTCACCTCTCAACCCCATCAGCCTATGTTTTTCCTATAGCAACGTCTTCTCTTATGGTTGATATGCTCAAGGTTGCCCCATTGGCTCTGCACGTTGTTGTTGTCCTCCATCTCCACGTTGGTCTCGCCCCATTTGAAGCCATAGTCGATATATCGTGGGATAAGGTCGGCGAACAGCAAGGCGTTGGCTCCCTTGTTGCGGTATTCGGGCAAGAAGCCTATGAGCAACAGGTCCACGCCTTCGGTCTTGTGCCATTTCAACGCCCTCAGCACGTGCCACCACCCGAACGGGAACAGCCTGCCACGGTGGCATTTCTGCATGGCGCGAGCCATCGACGGCATGGTGACACCCACGCCGATGAGCTTGTCGTCCTTGTTGCCGTCCACTACGAGGGTGACAAGGTTGAGGTCAAGCATGGGCAGATACGACTTCACGTAATCGTCTATCTGGCGGTCGGTGAGCTCCACGTAGCCATAGAGATTCTTGTAGGTCTCATTGATGAGATTGAAGATGTCGTAGACAATGGTGCTATGCTTCACGTCCTTCTTGGTTATCTTCTTGACGTGAAGGTTGTAGCGCTTCTCTATCATCGCTGAGATTTTGGTAAACTTCTCTGGGGTCTTCTCCGGCATGGGGAGATAGAACTCCACGTAGTCGTTGTCCTTGACCCATCCGCCAAGCTTCTCCATGTGCTCAGGATAATAAGGGTAATTGTATATCGTGGGCATTGTGCCGAGCTTGTCGAAGCCCATGATGAGCATTCCCTCCGGATCGAGGTCGGTGAAGCCAAGCGGGCCAACCATCGCGGTCATGCCCTTGCTCTTGCCCCAAGCCTCAACAGCGTCGAAAAGGGCTTTCGACACCTCTATGTCGTCTATGAAATCGATCCAGCCAAAGCGCACGTCCTTTTTGCCGAACTTCTCGTTGGCGCGCTTGTTGATGATGGCCGCCACACGTCCCACAATCTTGCCATCCTTGTAAGCCAGGAAATACTCAGCCTCGCAGAAGTCAAAGGCGACATTCTTGTCACGGCTGAGAGTGTTCATGTCATCCATGAACAAAGTCGGGGCATCGTAGGCGTTGCCCTTGTAAAGATCATAATGAAAATCTATGAATTTGGCAAGACCCCTCTTTGTCTCTACCCTTTTAATCTCTATCGACATCTGGTATTTAATTGTATTTTCTAATGCTAATTTGTTGAAGTCTAAACATTTAGTGGGCAAAAGTAATCAAAAACGAGGAAAAGACAAAGTGGATTTACATTTTTAAGACAAAAAAAGACGCCTTTGCCCGTCTTGCACAACTATTTTGCCTCGAAATCGTCCATCCTGACAAACTTTTCCTTTATGGTCTTCCTGCCACGGAAGATATTGACTTTCACTTGTTCCTCGGTCATGTCGAGGAGTCGCGCTATCTCCTTGTACGACTTCCCCTCGAAGTCGCGAAGCTGTATGCACGACTTCTGCTTCTCGGGCAACGAGTCAACGATATGACGCACCATCGCCATCTGGTCGTTGACGACGGTTCGCTGCGAAGGCGTGTAGGAAGTGTCTGGTCGCTCGTTTTGTGACACGTCAAGGCTCTCATTGCGCGAGCTCACGCTCCTGACATAATCGAGTGCCTTGTTGCGGCAAATTGTGAAACAGAAAGCCTCGATGTTGTCTATATCCGTCCACGAATCGCGGCGATCCCATACTTTTATCAGCGTTTCCTGCACAATATCCTCTGCCTCGGCACTGTCGAGCGTGATGCGCAGCGCCAAGCGATAAAGCTGATTTTTCAGCGGGAGGATGTCATTTTGGAAACTTATCATTCTATAATGGTACCGGCATCAGTGCCCAGCGCCTCCGCCTTTGTGATGATGACGCGCCTCACGCCTTTGTCCACCGCGACAAGGGCGTTTTCTATCTTCGGCTTCATGCCGCCACTGATGGTGCCATCGGAGGTGAGCCGGGCGAAATCGTCCTTGGTTATCACCGGAATCACGCTGCTGTCGTCGTCAGGGTTGGCAAGCACGCCGGCCTTCTCGAAGCAATAGACAAGCGTGACATCAAAAAACGGTGTCAACGCCTTGGCTGTCTCGGCGGCTATGGTGTCGGCATTGGTATTGAGCAACGAGCCTTTGCCATCGTGGGTAAGAGGTGCCATGACAGGCACGACACCACGGTCAAGCAAGGACGCGAGGGCTTGCCCGTCAGCCTTGTCCACGTCGCCAACGAAGCCGTAGTCGATGCCGTTTTTCAATGGGCGGCGGTGACTGAGAATCACGTTCATGTCGGCGCCTGTCAGTCCGAGCGCGTTGACGTGGCGGGCTTGAAGTCGCGCCACGATGTTCTTGTTGACCAATCCTCCATAGACCATCGTCACCACCTCGAGCATGTCGGCATCGGTTATGCGCCTGCCGTCCACCATCTTCGTCTCAATGCCCAAGGCAGCCGCCACCTTAGTGGCCCTTCTGCCGCCGCCATGCACGAGCACCTTTGGGCCGTCTATGCCCGCGAAACGGTCGAGGAGATCATTGAGGCGGGCATCGTCTTCCACGATGGCACCGCCAACCTTGATGATGGTAATATTACGCATGGTCTTATTCTGATTCATGGGGATTGATTATCTAATCGTGACTGTGTGATTTTATGATTCTGCCAATGGCCTTATTCAAGATACGTGTAGCCATAGAGCCCAGAGCGGTAGGTGGCGAGGAACTCCTTGCCCTCGTCGAGCGACAACTTGCCTTCCTTCACGCCCTTGGTGACCCACTGCTCCAGCTGGCGCACGAGCTTCTTGGGGTTGTACTGCACATATTCGAGCACTTCCTCCACAGTCTCGCCGTCTATTATCTGGTCTATGTGGTATCCGCCGTCTTTCACGGTGATGTGCGCCGCCGTGGTGTCGCCAAAGAGGTTGTGCATGTCGCCGAGAATCTCCTGATAGGCACCCACGAGGAAAGCCCCGATATAGTAAGGCTCGCCTTTTTTCAGCACATGCACAGGAAGCACGCTGCTCTGCGAGCCTCCCACGGCGAAATTGGCCACCTTGCCATCCGAGTCGCACGTGATGTCCTGCAAGGTGCAGTTGCGCGTGGGTTGCTCGTCGAGCCGCTCGATAGGCATTATGGGGAAGAGCTGGTCGATGCCCCAACAGTCGGGGAGCGACTGGAAGAGCGAGAAGTTGCAGAAATACTTGTCGGCAAGCAGGGTGTCGAGACCGCGAAGCTCATCGGGCACGTGCTTCATGCGCTTTGCCATGGAGTCTATCTCATGGCAAACGCTCCAATACATCGCCTCCACCTCGGCACGGGTCTTGAGGTCCACCATGCCGTGGGCGAACATGTCGAGGCAGTCCTCGCGTATCTGGTCGGCGTCGTGCCAATCCTCAAGCATCGACTTGGGACTGATATGGCACCAAATGTCGTAAAGGTCGCGCACGAGCTGATGGTCGGTGGGCTTGGCCTCAAACTCCTCGGGCATCTCGGGCAGCGACGCCACGCCAAGCACGTCGAGGATGAGCACCGAATGGTGGGCGGCAAGCGAGCGTCCGCTCTCGGTGATGATATTGGGATGTGGAATGCCATTCTTGTTGGCTATGTCGACAAAGGCATACACGCAGTCGTTGATGTATTCCTGGATGGAATAGTTGACCGAGCTCTCCGAGTTGCTTGAGCGCGTGCCGTCGTAGTCGACGCCCAGTCCGCCGCCGCAATCCACATATTCTATGCCGTAGCCCATCTTCCGCAAGTTGGCGTAATACTGTCCCGCCTCGGTCAAGGCGTTTTGTATGCGGCGTATCTTCGTGATTTGCGAGCCGATATGGAAATGGATGAGCTTTATGCCGTCGTGCA
>DAIOUH010000033.1:15709-20662 GCA_036751585.1 Prevotella sp.
TGCAGATGATGAGCGAGTCGCTCTTGCACTGCTGCGCTATCACGGCGTGGAGCTCTGGCTTGGAGCCTGCCTCCAGGCCAAGGTTGAACTTGCGGCCGTGCGACGTGATCTCGTCGACGACAGGCTGCATCTGGTTGACCTTGATAGGATAGATGACGTAGCTCTGGCCCTTGAAATCGTATTCCTTCTTGGCCTTTTCATAGCACGAGGCCATCTTCTCGATGCGGTTGTCAAGGATGTCGGGGAAGCGCAGCAACACCGGAGGCGTGACGTCGCGGAGTGCCAAATCGTCCATCACCTCGCGCAAGTCTATCTTGACATCGCTCTTCACGGGCGACACGTAGACGTGTCCCTTCTCATTGATGCCAAAATATGAGGTGCCCCAACCCTTGATGTTGTAGAGTTCCTCAGAGTCTTCTATTGTCCACTTTTTCATTATATTCCCAATTCGCCGCGTATCGCGTCAACTGTTACTTTTATTTTTTCCTTATTGTCCATCAATGACACGTCCACTATGTGCTTGGCCTTCTCATAAAAAGGCGCGCGCTGCTTGAGCTGGGCCTCTATGAACGTCTTGACCTCATCGGGGGTCTTGTTGAGCAGCAACGGCCTTACGGTCTTGCCCATCTTGAGGTGCTTGTAGAGCACGTCGGTGGTGCACTTGAGGTACACCGTCTCCCCTTGACGGTTGATATAGTCGATGTTGTCGAAGAAGCACGGCGTGCCGCCGCCGCACGATATGATGACATTCTCAAACTCGGCCACCTCGTGCAGCAGGTTGTGCTCAATCTTGCGGAAGCCCTCCTCGCCTTTCTCGTCGAAGATTTGCTTCACGGTGCAGTGCATGCGCGTCTCTATGTACCAGTCGAGGTCGTAGAAAGGCAAGCCAAGCTCTTGGCTGAGGGCGTGGCCCACGGTGGTCTTGCCCGAACCCATGTATCCGATGATGATGATTCTCTTCATGTGGCGGTCAGCTTCTGCGCCCACGGCGCGGCTTTGGTTCGGGAGCGTTTTTCACGATGTCCATGCACTCCTCGTAAGACAGGTCTCCGGCAAGCGCGCGGTCGTGGAGCTTCTTGTCGATGTGATAGTTTTTGCCGTCGTAGGCTATGTATGGCCCGAAACGGCCCTTGAGCAGCTCCATCTTGGCATCCTCGTCGAAGGTCTTGATGTGGCGTTCCTTCTCAGCCTTGCGCTTGGCCTCTATGAGCTCTATGGAGCGTTCGAGGGTTATCGACATGGGGTCCTCGCCCTTGGGTATGGACACGTATTTCTTGTTGTGGAGCACATACGGGCCAAAGCGTCCCGCGCCGATGGTGACGTCGGTGCCCTCGTATTTGCCGACCTTGCGCGGCAACTTGAACAGTTCGAGCGCCTCGTCGAGGGTGATGGTCTCTATGCTCTTGTCTTTTGGCATCTGGGCAAACTGCGGCTTCTCGTCGCCCCCGGCGGCGCCTATCTGCACCACGGGACCGAAACGCCCTATCTTCACGAACACGGGCTTGCCGCTCTTGGGGTCTACGCCTATCTGCCGCTCGCCGGCCTTATGCTCGGAGCGCTGGTTGATGACCTTCTCCACTTGCGGCTCGAAGCTGTCGTCAAACTTGTGGAGCATGTCCTTCCAGTCTTCCTTGCCCTCGGCTATGCGGTCGAAGTCGCCCTCCACCTTGGCGGTGAAGTTATAGTCCATTATCTCGGGGAAGTTGGCTTGCAGGAAGTCGTTGACCACGGTGCCTATGTCGGTGGGTATGAGCTTGCCGCGCTCGGAGCCGGCAAACTCCACTCTCTTTTCCTGCGTGATGGCGTCGCCCTCCAAGGTGTCGACGGTGTAAGGACGCTCCTTGCCTGGCTTGTCGCCCTTGACGACATACTCGCGCTGCTGGATGGTCGATATTGTAGGCGCGTAGGTTGACGGGCGGCCAATGCCGAGCTCCTCCAGCTTGTGCACGAGGCTTGCCTCGGTGTAGCGCGCCGGTGCCTGGGTGAAGCGCTCGGTGGCGGTTATGTCCTTGCGGTCGAGGTGGTCGCCCACCTTCATGGCGGGCAGGATGTTGGCATCGTCTGGTTTAACCTTCGTTTCCTCGTCGTCGGTCGACTCGCGATACACTTTCAGGAAGCCGTCGAACACCACCACTTCGCCGTTTGCCACGAAATGCTCGGCGCGGTTGTCGATGTTCACCACAGCCGTGGTCTTCTCTATCTTGGCCTCGGCCATCTGCGAGGCTATGGTGCGTTTCCAGATGAGGTCGTAGAGCCTGCGTTCTTGCGAGGTCCACTCGCCCTTGTCGGCGTTGGCGAATGTCGGGCGGATGGCCTCGTGGGCCTCCTGCGCGCCTTTCGACTTGGTTTGGAACTCGCGGTTGTGGATGTATTCCTCGCCATAATCCTTCATTATCTCGTCCTTGCAGGCGTTCAAGGCGAACGATGACAGGTGAACGCTGTCGGTACGCATGTAGGTGATGCGTCCGCTCTCGTACAGCCTTTGGGCTATCATCATGGTCTGCGACACCGTGAAGCCGAGCTTGCGGGCAGCCTCTTGCTGCAACGTGGAGGTGGTGAAAGGTGGCGCTGGCATGCGCTTGAGCGGCTTCTTGGTGATGTCGCCCACCGTGAACGTGGCGCCCTTGCAACTCTCAAGGAAAGCGTGGGCCTCATCGTAGGTCTTGAAACGGTGGTCGAGCTCTGCCTTCACCTCGCTGCCGTCGCCGGCCACGCGAAAGATGGCGTTGACCCTGAAGAACGGCTCGCTCTGGAACTTCTGTATCTCGCGCTCGCGCTCCACTATGAGCTTCACGGCTACGCTCTGCACGCGACCTGCCGAGAGGGCGGGCTTCACCTTGCGCCAAAGCACCGGCGAGAGCTTGAAGCCGACGATGCGGTCGAGCACGCGGCGCGCTTGCTGGGCGTCGACCAGGCTCATGTCGAGGTGGCGTGGGTGGGCTATTGCCTGCAATATGGCGGGTTTGGTAATCTCATGGAAAACGATGCGTGATGTCTTTGCCTCGTCAAGGCCAAGCACTTCGCACAAGTGCCAGCTGATGGCTTCTCCCTCGCGATCCTCATCGGACGCGAGCCATACCTTCTTGGCGGCCTTGGCGTTTTTCTTCAATTCGGCCACGACCTTCTTCTTGTCGTCGGGAATCTCATAGACTGGGGTCAACGTGTCCTTGCCTATGCTGAGCTCCTTCTTCTTCAAGTCGCGGATATGGCCATAACTGGACATCACTTTATAGTCCTTGCCAAGGAACTTCTCGATGGTCTTTGCCTTGGCCGGACTCTCTACTATTACTAAGTTGTCTTGCATATATAGCACATTAATTAATAGTATACCTATTACAATTGGAGGGCAAAAGTAAACATTTCACTCGCCAATACATTATTATATACACAAGAATTTAGGTTTTTTAATATCTGTCTTATATTCCTTTACCCTTTACGCGTCATTGCTTCGACTGCTGCAAGATGACGTTGAGCGCATGGCGGATGGAGCGCATGCCAAACTGCTCGGTATGGACCTCTTCCAATGGAATCCACTGGTAAGACGCGGCGTCGTCGCCTGCCTTGAGGTCGTTGAAGTCCTTGACCTTGCACAGGAAGAAGAAATCCATCGTAGGGATGTGGAAGCCGGAATAATAATAAACGTTGGGGAAACTGAAGAGGTATTTCGCCTCGGTCACTTTCAAGCCTGTTTCCTCCAACACCTCGCGCTTCATGCCTTCTTCGGATGTCTCGCCCATGTCGGCGAATCCACCAGGAAGGTCAAGCGTGCCCTTGGCTGGCTCTCTTTTTCTCGACAGCACGAGGAGCTCGTTCTTGTCGTTAAGGATAATCGCCGCTGTAGCGGCACTGGGGTTGAGATAATACTCAAAGCCGCAATTCTCACATTTCTTGCTCTTTTCGTCGTTATCGACAAAATGCTTGCTGCCACAAACGGGGCAGTACTTGAACTTTTCTAATGGATGCATTGTTTATCAGAAGCAATAAATCATCTTTTACATGGCAAAGTTACTCAATTATCAACTAAAAACAAGGTTTTTGCCTAACTTATTTTGAATCCATGTTGATTCGCATGGGTGGTTTCTTTCACACATTTCATCATTGCACACGCCATGACTTGCAGGGTGCGGCCCCTGTGCCCGTCCGCAACCCGAATGGCACACACGATGTACCCAAATGGTTGCGGACGGCCACAGGGGACCGCACCCTGCTTGGCATACCGTGCAACGGTAAAGAATGTTATCAGACGTAGTTAAAAGATTGTAAAAAACGACGATACCGCATACAAGCACGAGCTTTTCTGATTATTTTTGCTTTTGAATATGAACCATTTATGAAACAACTAACAAGCAGAACGAGTCATGAGAAAACAACTTAGTCTTATTATATTGGTTCTTTGCCTATTTTCTTTCGCACCAGCATATTGCGCTGATCCTTACACGGAAATAGCAAGCACTAAAGTCGGTGCCAAAGAGGGCAAGGCTTTCCTAAAGCATGTCTTCAAGTCGTACCTGAAGGTCGTAGCCAGCAACAGCGCTAAAATGGAGGAGGATTTCCATGATGAGTTTATGGGATATTTCGATGAAGACAGCAAGGGTAGCGTTGATTGGGAGCGATCAATGTCGGCAAACCCCAAGTCGTTGCCCGACCTGTTCTACTTTACTGGCCACGTTTTCGTGAAGCCAAAAGTTAGCGTGCGCCATCTCGACAAGTCGCTATTCACTGTATGCGTCAAGGGCGTGCGAAGCTTCGCGTGCCGACTGAGGAAATACCCTTCGGGAAAGATAACCATCCTTTCCCTCAAAGCATTATGACCACAAAGCAGGGTGCGGTCCCTGTGGCCGTCCGCAACCCGAATGGCACACACGATGTACCCAAATGGTTGCGGACGGGCACAGGGCCCGCACCCTGCTTTGCTGTTAGAGCAATGACTTTATCTCAGCGTCGATGTTCTTT
>DAIOUH010000034.1:0-20328 GCA_036751585.1 Prevotella sp.
AAAGGAAGGAAAAACATGAAAAAGATTATGACCATGATGGCAATGTTGGTATTTGCCATCGGCATGTTCGCCAAGGACATCAAGACCGTGGTATTCACCACCAACCCACAGATGCACTGTGAGAACTGCGAGAACAAGATCAAGGGCAACCTCCGCTTCGAGAAAGGCATCAAGGACATCACGACCAGCGTGCCCGACCAGAAGGTCACCATCCAATACGATGCCGACAAGACCACGCCCGACAACATCATCAAGGGCTTCGCCAAGATTGGATACACGGCAACCGTCGTGAAGGCGGACACTAAAAAAGGCGAATGCTGCGCCAAGAAGGAAAACGCCGCGAAAGGCGGTTGCTGCGACAACAAAGGAACCGAAAAGGGCGGATGCTGCAATAAATAACATTCCCCCGCACCAAGCGTGACAATGCAGTGGCCGGTCTTGTGCCGGCCAACAAAATAACGGAAGTGCGTATGGAAAATATTTCATACGCACTTCAAATTTTACATTCGTTCTTTCAGCACTAAAGCAATATTTTCAACGATACCTGTGACAAGCGCATTGCCCATGAGAAACGCACGACGCAAGTCGGACGAGCCAAAGGTATGGTTGTCAGGGAACATATTCAAGCGTTCCAACTCTACCGGTACAAGTCGGCGATAACGACCACTTTCTGTTTTGATGACATGCTTGAAACGTGAAGGACCAGCGCCACCTTCGCCTGTGATGATAGTTCTTGAAGCACGGTCGAGATATTCAGGGAAAGCCAGACTGTCAACGTTTCTCAACTATCTCCTTTATCTTAACCTCTATCTTATCCCATTCTTGGTTAAGATTGATTGTCGTCACATGAATAATATGATTGGTATCTTTATAGCGATAAGAGAAATCAAAATCTTCATCTACCGTCGGATATACCAAAGTACCACTTGTGCAAAAAGTATGAGGGTTGTCGCTATCTTCTTGATTCATTACATACGAAATGATTTGCGAGAGATGTTCACGGCGAACTTTTTCTCGAGCACCATATTTTGAGACAAGAGTTTCCTTGTAATATTTTGCATCAAGTATTTTCTTGACACCCGTTTGAGGATTATATAACGACACATCTGTTTCCATGACAGGAAGCGCTTCTCCTGCTCGTTTGAACATCATTCCAAAAGGCGTGAGTTGAAAATGTATATACTCACGACGAACTTGTGGAAATTGCTCTTTGCAATGTCTTTTGCAGAAGTTCATGAGAAAACGCTCGAAAAGATAATTCATCCTAAACTCGTCTTCCGTAAAATCTAAGAATTCATATTGTCCTACAACACCTTTCTTCGGAAGCGTAGATTGGAATATCAATTTGCAAATATGTAATGCCAGTGAATAATACCTATTGTTTCGAACTAACTTTATCTGGTCAAAGATTTTATTACACAAATGAATTGTGCTGATTTGTGGAAACTTGCGAATGGTCTTGTTTATTTTTCCTCGAATGTCCTTGTCTATACTTTTCAGTGTAGCCAACCGCTTCAAGGAATTATAAACAATCTGGTTGATAAGCGTGTCTTGCGAAAGTTCATCCACTTGGCAGTGGGTATAACCAAAGCGCATCCTTCCACTTTTTAAGGTAAACGATATATCCACTTTTCCTCTAATGCCTTCCTCTTCCTGCAACTTGAAACGATATGACTGTGAAAGTCCTCGTCTCAGCAAATGTTCGCAGATATTGAGCAAGATGACAGCCAACAAGTTCTCGAGCGAATGGCATTTTTCACCATCCACTTTCACCTTGTTCAGCTGGTCTGGAACATCCCAGACATAACAAAGCAGATAGTATAAGTTTTGAATTGGAATTTTTGGAATCATATTTCTCTCAACATATTACACAGTTCCAAACATAAGTCTTCGTTGTCGAAGCATATTTCTTGTATGTATGGGAATAATTCATATTCGCAAAGGTCAGACCACCAAGTTTCAAAATCTTGGATTTTCTCTGTCTGGCAAAAATAGCTATGACCGATTTCCAATCCCTTCCCGAGGGATGGATTAGCTTGAATCATACTATTTACTTGTGTAATGCGCTTTACTATTTTTCCAACGTTTTCTTTACCAACCTTAGCAGCAAGAAACTCTTGGAATGCTTCATTGAACTCAGGCTGTATTGGACAAAATGCAAAACGGCGACGCAAAGCGTAATCTACAATTGCCAGCGAACGGTCTGCTGTATTCATGCAACCAATGATAAACACGTTACTTGGCACAAAGAATGTTTCATCTTCCTCTTCGCTGTATGTAAGTTTGATAGCATACTTCTTTGAGCGTTTATCTGCTTCTATGAGCATCATCAACTCTCCGAATATCTTGCTGAGATTACCACGATTTATCTCGTCTATGATAAATACAAATGGTTCTTCAGAACGCCGAGCCTTTTGGCAAAAGTTGTAAAAGATTCCATTTCTAACCTCAAAATCCCCATTGCTTGAAGGTCGAATGCCTTGGACAAAATCCTCGTAACTATAAGACTGATGGAACTGAACCATTTCAATGTTCTCATCCTTAATCTCACCTATGAGTTGATAAGCGATCTTGCGAGCCAGAAATGTCTTTCCAACACCAGGTGCTCCTTCCAAGATAATGTTCTTCTTTCTACTCAATATCGAGACTATCTTCAAGAACTTATCTTCATCAATAAAAGGTTTGTCTGCATCCTTGGCAAAGCTATATGATTGCTTGTGTTTTGCCATCTCTTCCAAGCGTTCGCAATAGATTAAGAACTCCTTATATTTATTAACATAGCTACGCACGTTCTTCAACTCTTTTTGAGCCTTTGAGTCGCTGGCAGCATTTTCTATCATAACAGAAAGTTCATCACTTACATTCTGAACAGAGTCAGAAGTTTGCAAGTCAAAAATACAATCCTTGGAATATAATTTCTGTACGATTTCTGGCACGGGTTGCCGCTTGCCGATTTTTGCATAATTGCTACTCTCGGCATCTTTGATTTGCTTGGTTGTGGCATCCTTGTCACCCATAAAAGCAATGTAGGCAAGAAGAACTTGTTCCGATGTCTTCCCTTTAATTTGATAAATGTCTTTTATTGCCATATCTATATTTTTTGATCTAAAACGTTTAAATGATTTTTAATTCGATCTAAGTCTTTTGGCTATCTCGCCAAGATCTCTAAACTTTGCATCAACAATTTTAGTTTTTAAAAGCGCAATCACATGAACTGGATTAACACTCAGGAGTTCATCTCCATACTCAAGATGTTTCCTAACCAGCAAATCACGGTTTCTGCTTATCTCGGTCATAGCGTCACCTCTGTGCATTGTTGGGAATATTCCACAAGTACGAAATGCTTCATACACCATATCAGAACGGCATCCAAATCTTACTCAGAAACAGAGATGCTTAGGTTATATTGTAACCAACATTGGAAAGTAAAAGCTTTCTTCTGCCTAAGGGACAGTCATGAAAAACAACTTGCCATACGAATGGTTGAGGAACTTGTCATGCTTGGTTGTCTGGATGACATTATTAGCGAGTATGAAATCGACAATGTACGTATCTGTGAGCATTGCCACCACCTTATGGATGAAGGATGGCTTGTAGATGGCATCCGAACTTTTTGTTCAGACGAATGCTTGCAGAGCGCATATCCAGAAGCCAAAATTTCAGAGCTGCGAAGACATTCTCTTGATACAGACTCATGGGCATACTGGACTAAGTGGGAAGAATAGTTCTTCCACCAACTGTCCCAAACTTCCCTTACCCTTATGCTCTTCTGCATCTGGCGCAAAGTCTCGCAAGCACTTATTCACTAACTGCTTGCTGTAATTGAATATTGACGAAATGTCCTTTTCGTTGTATGGTAAGTTTGCCATCTTGCAATTCTTTATATTAACTTTATTCTCTTTGTCTTTCTATGACCATCAATGAGGAAGGAATCATGACTAATGCCATTTTGACACAAATTTTTAGAGATTCTAAGTGTAAAGATAATCAGTTCTTTTGAAAACAAAGCATAAAAGCAGAAAATTCTTTTTCAATTATGACAAATATAATAAGAATATCACACGCCGCTTGCCTTGCACGAGAATTTCATGACCTTTTCGCGACTATTTGTATAATTCATGGATTTTGGCTAAATTTGCAGCCAGAAAAACCATATTCGCGAATATTTTACAAAACTGATGCTTGAATTCAAGAATGTTAGCGTCGCCTTGCCCGATGGCAACCAATCCACTCCTTTCTCGCTGATTGTCGAAGAAGGCGAGCTGGTGGGTGTCTTTGGCGAAAAACATACTGGGAAAAGCGAGTTGCTACTCTCCATTCTTGGGATGTTTCCCTTGCAGTCTGGCTTCATAACCTTCGACGGAGAGCTTATCACGCGCGAGGCGTCACCCTATTTCAGGAAGATGATGGCCTACATCCCACAACACATGCCCGAGGGGAAGATTGAGGTCGGGGAATTGTGCAGATACTTGCACTTGACCATCCCCAAGGAAATGGAAGACATAAAAGGCCGACCCGTGTCATCGTTCAGCCAGCAGGAGTTGCAGGTCGTCCTGTTGCGCCTCGCCTTGGAGCTGAAGCGAGAGGTGGTGCTCGTGGACAACGCCTTCCCCACCACAGAGACACAAGGGCTCCTAAGCAAGATAGCCGAATCGGGAGCCGAAGTGATATTCACACAAGAGGGCAACACGTTGCCTTGTGACAAACTTATAAACTTAACAAAATGAACATATCTCCGCTTGGCATCATTCTCGGCGCGTTGCTCGCCGCTTTCCCTATATTCATCATCATGCGTTTCCGCTTGAACCTGATGCGCCACTTCCTCGTGTCGCTCTTTCGCATGATAGTGTCGGTCGGCGTGCTTGCCGCACTGATTGGGTTGGCCACCTACACGGACAGCATTTCCCTCAGCATCGTCTTGTCGCTAATTGTCTGCCTCTTCACCGCCCTCACGACTACGGTAAAGGCCAGACTGAAACCGCGAAGCGATTACCTGCCAATAGCGGCAGGCTCTTTGGCTGGGATTCTTGTGATAGGCTTCTATTTCATCTTTCTTGTCCTCGGGGCGCGCAACCCCTTTGTCACCAATGTCTACCTGCCCGTGATGGGACTGTTGGCAGGAGGCATCACAAGTGCCAACGTCAAGGCGCTGACAGCTTACAACGACAGCCTCGTGCACCATGGGCAACTCTACAATTACCTGTTGGGCAACGGCTGCACCCAGCGACAAGCACTCGACTATTTTGTGCGCCGGAGCTTGCGCGCCTCCATCTTGACGGTCAGCAAACAAATGTCGCGCATGGTCTTCATCGAGGCTCCCGTGGCTTTCTTCGTGGCGTTGATGGGAAACATCAGCATCGTCACGGCAGCCGCCCTGCAAGTGACGCTTATCCTCGCAATAGCAAGCGCTTCCGTCATCTCGGTCTTCGTCACCTTGACCATCAAACGGAAGCGCTCAAAACAATAATCCTCGCAAGTGACGCCGAATGTCACTTGCGCTTTTTCCAGAACAGGCTTATCTCCTCAAGCGTCTTGCCCTTGGTCTCGGGCACGAGACGCCACACGAACAACGCGGCGAGCACGCAGATGACGCCATAGAGCGCATAGGTGAACCAGTGGCCGAAGTCGTCGCCCTTGGCGAGGTGCATATTGAACATGGGCACGAACGTTGAGCTGACAATGAAATTGAATATCCACTGGAACGCCACTGCTATGGACACGGCGGCGCCACGTATGGTATTGGGGAAAATCTCGGCAATGTAGACCCAGCATATCGGTCCCCACGAGAACATGAACGAGGCACTGTAAACCATGATCGACAGCATTGTCACGATGCTCAGCGAAGCGTTGCCGAACGTCAGCGCCACGCCGAAGGCACCTATGGCCATGCCCACGCTGCCCGTGATGAGCAGCGGCTTGCGACCAAACTTCTCTACGGTGAACACCGCCACGAGCGTGAAGAGGATGTTGACCACACCCATCACCACGGTCTGAATCATAGGATTGTCCATGCCCATGTCGCCGAAGATGCGAGGGGCGTAGTAGAGCACGGCGTTGATGCCGATGGCCTGCTGAAACACGCTCAGCATGATGCCGATGAAGATGCACATGAAGCCATAAGAGAAGAGGCGCTCGGTCTTTGTCTCCACAGTGTTTTTTATGTCTTGAAGTATCTGGTGGGCCTTGATGTCACCATTGATGCGCGCCAGTATGCGGTGAGCCAAGTGCTCCTTGCCGATAAGCACGAGGTAGCGCGGTGTCTCAGGCACGAAGCATATAAGAATGGTGAAGAGTCCGGCGGGCACCATCTCGCTGCCGAACATATAGCGCCAGCCCGTGGTTATCGTCCAGGTGTCGCTGCCAGCCACCACCTGCGAGAACCCTTGCCCTATCTGTGTGATGACGGGGTTGGTGTGCTCTCCAAGGATGAGGAAGTTGACAAAGTAGACCACGAGTTGGCCGAAGATTATGGCAAACTGGTTCCAACTGACGAGCATGCCTCGTATCTCGCTTGGAGCCACCTCGCCAATGTACATCGGGCAGATGGCTGACGCCATGCCCACGCCGATGCCGCCAAGCACGCGATAGATGTTGAACACCACGAGCAAGTCCCATGTGGGCACGCCCTTGGCCATGACAAAGCTCTCAGGGTACATCGAGCCCCAAGCCGATATGAAGAAGCACACGCCAGCGAAGACGAGCGACTTCTTACGGCCAAGGCGCGAGGCGAAGATTCCCGACAACGCGCTGCCGATGATGCAGCCGATGAGCGCGGAAGACGACGTGAAACCGTGCATGAAGTCGGTATAGCGGAAGTCCTTGGCACCGAGGAAGAAAGCCTGCAAGCCCTTTTCGGCGCCAGAGATGACTGCCGTGTCGTAGCCGAACAGCAGACCGCCGAGCACCGCCACCATCACTATTGAGAACAGATAACTGCGGCTGCCTTGGTTAGTTTTAGATTCTGATTGCATAACAAGTAAAAAGAGGTAGATATTAAAAAAGGGCGAGTCAAGACTCCAGGCTCGGGGTTTTGACTCGTCCTCTCTAAGTTTCAGTTATTATTGCGTTGGCAGACCGTCATCATTTAGCGTACAGAGCCACGATGGTCTCATACTTCTCCTGCTTGCCGCTTGTCTGCTTCGGCTCGCCGTTGTGCTTGGCGTAGTCAACGACTTGCTCAAGGGTGAGCTCACCGTTCTCAAACTTCTTGCCCATGCCGCTGTCAAAGCTCGCGTAGCGCTGCTTCAGCATCCCAGGCAACTCGCTCTCGGTGAGTATCGCCGCGGCGTTTTCCAAGGCACGCGCCATGGCGTCCATGCCTGAGATATGCGCGATGAAAATGTCATCGGGATCGGTGCTGTTGCGGCGCAGCTTAGCGTCGAAGTTGGAGCCGCCGTTACCCAAGCCGCCGTTGCGGATAATCTGCATCATGGCCTGAGTGAGCTCGAAGTTGTCGATAGGGAACTGGTCTGTGTCCCAGCCGTTCTGGTAGTCGCCTCGGTTGGCATCAATAGAGCCGAGCATACCATTGTCCACTGCCACCGCCAACTCGTGCTCGAAGGTGTGTCCGGCAAGCGTGGCGTGGTTGACCTCGATGTTCACCTTGAAGTCCTTGTCAAGGCCATGGGCGCGCAGGAATCCAATCACTGTCTCCGTGTCCACGTCGTACTGGTGTTTTGTAGGCTCCATAGGCTTTGGTTCCACGAGGAACGTGCCCTTGAAGCCATGTGCGCGCCCGTAGTCGCGAGCCAGCGTGAGCATCTGTGCCAAGTGGTCTTTCTCGCGCTTCTGGTCGGTGTTGAGCAACGACATATAGCCTTCGCGACCACCCCAGAACACGTAGTTGGTGCCTCCGAGCTTGATAGTGGCGTCGATGGCGTTCTTGATTTGCACGGCAGCACGCGCCACGACATCAAAGTCGGGGTTCGTTGCCGCTCCGTTCATGTAGCGCTTGTGGCCAAACACGTTGGCAGTGCCCCAAAGCAATTTTATGTCTGTGCCCTTCATCTTCTCAAGGGCATAGTCGGTGATGGCCTTCAGGTTGGCCTCATATTCGTCGATGTCGTCAGACGGGTCTATCAAGTCCACGTCGTGGAAGCAGAAATACTCTATGCCGAGCTTCTGCATTATCTCGAAGCCTGCGTCCATCTTGTCCTTGGCGCGCTGCAAGGGAGTATCAGCCTTGTCCCACTCGTATGAGCGCGTCTGCCCGCCAAACTGGTCGGCAGAAGCCTGTCCGAGGGTGTGCCACCATGCCATGGCAAACTTGAGCCAATCTTTCATCTTTTTGCCCAGCACCACCTTTTCGGGCTGGTAATAGTGGAATGCCAACACGTTTTTGCTCTCTGGTCCCTCAAAGGGAATCTTGCCAATCTGTGGAAAATACTCTTTTGCCATAATAAGTTTATAATTAGTCGTTTAGTTGTTATTAAGTATATGTTGTTAGTTGTTTACTTCTTTTTCGAGCATCCGCTTCCAGCGTGCGTAAGCCTCTTGGTATTCGTCAGCGCGCCTTGTGTCTGGCTCTATCACGACCAAGCGTTTGAGCGACGCGAAAGCCTCGTTGTTGTCCTTGTATATGCCGCACCCCATGCCAGCGCCTTTTGCCGCGCCCACGCTACCGTCGGTTTCATACAGTTCGATTGTCGCTCCGCTTGTGCTTGCGAGCGTGTCGCGGAAGAGCGGGCTTAGGAACATATTGGCTCGCCCCGCGTGAATCTTGCTTATATCCATACCCATGCCGCGCATTATCTCCATGCCATAGCAGAAAGAGAACACGATGCCTTCCTGCGCCGCGCGTATGATGTGAGCGCGGCTGTGCTTGTTGAAGTTCATCCCATGTATCGAGCATTCCACCTCGCGATTCTCAAGCACGCGCTCTGCGCCGTTGCCGAAAGGTATTATCGTAACGCCTTCGCTGCCCACTGGTACCGTGGCGGCAAGGTCATTCATGGCAGGGTAAGACAGGTCTGGAGCCACGTTGCGATGCACCCACGAGTTTAGGCATCCCGTGCCATTGATGCACAGCAGCACGCCCAATCGTGTTTGTCGCTCAGTGTAATTGACATGGGCAAAGGTGTTCACACGGCTCTTTGGGTCATATCCCACACTGCCGAGCACGCCGTAGACCACGCCAGACGTGCCTGCCGTCGAAGCTATCTCGCCAGGGTTGAACACGTTGAGCGACAGGGCGTTGTTGGGCTGGTCGCCAGCGCGGTAGGAGATGGGAGTACCCACGGTCAAGCCCGTCTCGGCTGCCGCCGCTGTCGACACGCGGCTCTGCACGGCAAACGTCGGCACGGTGTCGGCTATCAGCTCGGGATTAATGCCCATGGCATCGAGCAGCGGGGCAGACAACTCACGATTCTTGAAATCCCAGAATATGCCTTCCGACAGTCCACCAACGGTGGTATTCACCTGCCCGGACAGTTTCATGGCCAAGTAGTCGCCAGGAAGCATTATCTTGTATATCCTGCCATACACGTCGGGTTCGTTATCGCGCACCCACGCCAGCTTTGCCGCCGTGAAGTTGCCAGGCGAATTGAGCAAATGGGTGAGGCAATAGTCGCCGCCAAGCTTTTTGAAAGCCTGCTCGCCGTAAGGCACGGCGCGCGAGTCACACCATATTATGCTGTCGCGCACCGGCTTCAAGTCGTGATCCACGCACACCAGTCCGTGCATTTGATAAGAAATGCCTATGCCGCGTATGTCATCGCCCTTGGCTCCCGTGCGAGCCATGACGTCTGCCAGAGACAACTTGGCATAAGTCCACCACGTCTCAGGGTCTTGCTCGGCCCAGCCTGCCTTCACCGCCTTTATGGGTGCCTCCTCATGAGGATAGAAAGCCGACGCGGCACATTCTCCGCTGTCAACATCGACGAGAGAGGCTTTGACGCTGCTGCTGCCAACATCTAATCCCAACAAATATCCTCTATTATGTGTCATATATTGAAACTAAGTCTTTAGGTCTGTTTTTATCCAACCACAAAAGTACAAAGAAAACGGTTAATAAGATAGACTTTCTTGCCTTTTTAATGCCACTGTTTATGTAAAAAATGTCAAAGGACCTAAATGCGTTGCCCTTTAACATACGGAAACGCCTGGGCTTGGTCATTTTCCCAAACCCAGGCGCATTTTGCTACTTATCATTCTTTACAACGGCGTGGTAAAGATAAACTCGCGAAGGACATAATAACATAATATGCCAGCGATATATCCCACGAAGGCAATCCACGAGACGTGCTTCATGTACCAGCCAAACGTAATCTTCTCAAGACCCATGACCACGACGCCGGCGGCTGAGCCGATGATGAGCATCGAACCGCCAACTCCGGCGCAATAGGCAAGCAGTTGCCAAAAGACGCCATCGGTGGCGAAGTCGCCCACGGCCTGCACTGGATACATGCCCATGCAGCCTGCCACGAGAGGCACATTGTCTATTATTGACGAGAGCACGCCAATGATGCCTGTCACCATGAAGTGGTTGCCATTGAACGCCACGTTCAAGCCTTTGCCCAACGACGTGAGCGCGCCAATTTCCTCAAGGCAGCTCACTGCCATGAGTATGCCAAGGAAGAAGAGTATGGTGCTCATGTCGATATTGCGGATAAGGCTCACCACGCGTTTCTTTCTCGCTCCCTTGTCATTAGCAAGATGCGCGTAGAATACTTCCGTGACAATCCACAGCACGCTAAGCACGAGCAGGATGCCGACAAACGGCGGCAGATGGGTGAGGCTCTTGAACACGGGGACGAACATCAAGCCGCCCACGCCAACCCAGAACACGACCTTGCGCTGGAAGTCGCTGAGCTCCTGCTCGGGCAAAGCGGCAACGTCGGTCTGCGTGGTGTCGTCGTCAAGGTTCCCTTTCAATCCCATTTGAATGATAAGGGCTGGGACGACCATCGACACTATCGACGGAATCAATATCTCGCTTATTACGCCTGCGGCAGTGATAAGACCCTTGTTCCACAGCATTATGGTGGTGACGTCGCCTATTGGTGAGAACGCGCCGCCACTGTTGGCTGCGATAATGACCAAGGCGGCATACAAGATGCGGTCCTTACGCTGAGACACCAACTTGCGCAAAATCATTATCATCACGATACTGGTGGTCATGTTGTCGAGGATGGCGGAGAGAATGAATGTCATGAAGGCTATGCGCCACAGCAGCGCGCGCTTGCTCTTGGTGTGCATGACGCGTCGCACCCAGTCGAACCCGCCATTCTGGTCCACCACCTCCACTATGGTCATGGCGCCCATGAGGAAGAACAGTGTCGTTCCCGTGTCGCCAAGATGATTTTGGATGATGTCGGAGACGAAGACCATGATTGGATTCACCGAACTGCCAAGCTCGGGATGCTCCAACTTCATGATGTCCAAGAACTGGGGATGCGTCAATGAAACGAAATAACCAGGGTCGAGCATGTAGAGCGTCCAGACCACAACGAACATGAGCAGCGCCACCGCAGCCTTGTTCACCTTGGTCAAGCTCTCCAAGGCTATGAAAAGATAGCCCACGACAAACACGATAACAATCGCGATAGATAGTGTTGACATTAGCGTAATGTAATGATTATAAATAGTATTCGATTAATATGGTACAAAATTACGGAATTATACTTTAAAGATGATGATTATCGCAAAATAAAATCCAATAATTATTTGAATCTTCAAGTGCTTTTCATTATCTTTGCAGAGGATAAGGCGCTGCCTTATACACATAAGACACATAAACCATAAAAATGAACCCACAAGAAGCGAGCAACGTAAAGCTCAGCGAGAACATCATCCTCGCCGATGCCGACTATATAGACTACGTGGCATTTCAACTCTCAGTGCAGTTTGAGCGCATGATTGGCCGTCGCATAAGCAAGGCAGACCTCAGCCAATGGGCCGTGGACATTGCCTTGGACGGCGGACTGCGCGAGGACGGCAAGCCACACGAGACACAACTCGTGCTCGTGCACGAGAAGCACGTGTCACGACTTGACAATTTCAACCCCTCATCCTTTGAGACTGAACTCAACGGGCAGGCTTTCAACGACAAGAACCTCGGCGAGTTTCTCGTCAATTCCTATGCCGCTGGCGACACGTTCAGCAAGGACGATTACCTCCTCGACACCATAAGCATGATTCTCGAACACGAAGAGGTGAAACGATTGATGATCGTGCCCAACGGCGAAGAAGGCTCTATCTACGAAGAAATAGCCAACTCCCTGCGCAACGCCCCAGAGGATAAGCACATAACGCTTTTCGCCATGCAGCCAATGCCAGGCGGCAATTTCCGGCAGGAGATATTGGGCTACTCATTGATGAACGCCTTGGGCATCAGGGGCGATGAGATAAAGCCGGGGCAATGAACGCCACGCAAAACACGTGGCTGGAAACAAGAAAGATAACTGAGAACGTAAAACAAAGCATAAGAAATGAGCAATAGAGTTTTAATGATTGGAGCTGGAGGCGTCGCCACGGTGTGCGCCTTCAAGATAGCACAAAACACCGACGTGTTTGGCGAGCTTATGATAGCCTCGCACCACAAGGAAAAATGCGACCGCTTGGTCAATGCCATCCACGCCAAAGGCTACAAGATGGACATCAAGACAGCTGAGGTTGACGCCGACAGCGTGGAGCAGCTTACCAAGCTGTTCAACAGCTACAAGCCCGACCTGGTCATAAACCTCGCCCTGCCCTACCAAGACCTGAGCATCATGGACGCTTGCCTGGCATGCGGCTGCAACTATCTCGACACTGCCAACTATGAGCCAAAAGACGAGGCTCATTTCGAGTATTCATGGCAGTGGGCCTACAAGGACCGCTTCGAGAAGGCTGGCCTCACGGCAATACTCGGCTGCGGATTCGACCCGGGCGTGTCGCAAGTGTTCACCGCCTACGCAGCCAAGCACTATTTCGACGAGATACAATACCTTGACATAGTGGACTGCAACGCCGGCAACCACCACAAGGCTTTCGCCACAAACTTCAACCCCGAAATCAACATCCGTGAGATAACACAGAAGGGTCTCTATTATGAGAATGGCAAATGGATTGAGACGGCGCCGCTCGCCGTGCATCGCGACATCAACTATCCTAACATCGGCCCTCGCGACAGCTACTTGATGCATCATGAGGAGCTGGAGAGCCTCGTAAAGAACTATCCCACCATCAAGCGCGGACGCTTCTGGATGACATTCGGCCAGGAATACCTCACCCACCTGCGCGTCATCGAGGACACGGGCATGGGTCGCATCGACCCCATCACCTATGAGGCTCCTCTCGCTGATGACCCTACAAAGACGGTGAAGGTGAGCATCGTGCCACTGCAATTCCTCAAGGCCGTGTTGCCAAACCCGCAGGACCTTGGCGAGAACTACGACGGCGAGACAAGCATCGGATGCAGGATACGCGGTCTGAAAGACGGCAAGGAGCACACATATTATATATATAACAACTGCAAGCACCAGGAAGCCTACAAGGAAACCGGAATGCAAGGCGTGAGCTACACCACTGGCGTGCCAGCCATGACTGGCGCCATGATGTTCCTCAAAGGCATCTGGAAGAAGGCCGGAGTGTTCAACGTGGAGGAGTTCGACCCAGACCCATTCCTTGAGGAGCTCGGCAAGCAAGGGTTGCCTTGGCACGAGGAGTTTGACAAAGACATAGAATTATAGACCGACAATCAATATGGCAAAGACAGAAGAACAAGCGGCTGCCGCCAACCAGACCGACAAGCAGGCTGAGCAGCTGAAAGCGGAGAAGCAAGCCAAGATGAAAGCCTTGCAAGCCGCCATGACAAAGATAGAAAAGGACTTCGGCAAGGGTTCCATCATGCGCATGGGCGATGAGAAGGTGGAGAACGTGGATGTCATACCCACGGGTTCCATAGGCCTTGACCTCGCCTTGGGCGTGGGCGGTTACCCTCGCGGCAGAATCATTGAGATATATGGCCCGGAGTCATCGGGCAAGACCACTCTCGCCATCACCGCCATCGCGGAGGCGCAAAAGCGTGGAGGCATAGCGGCGTTTATCGACGCTGAGCACGCCTTCGACAGGTTCTATGCCGAGAAGCTCGGCGTGGACGTGGACAACCTCTGGATTTCGCAGCCTGACAACGGTGAGCAAGCCTTGCAGATTGCCGACCAGCTCATCTCTTCATCGGCGGTCGACATTCTCGTGGTCGACTCCGTGGCGGCACTGACACCTAAGAAGGAGATTGAGGGCGACATGGGCGATTCTGCCGTGGGCCTTCAGGCTCGCCTCATGAGCCAAGCCCTTCGCAAGCTCACTGGCACCATTTCAAAGACAAACACTTGCTGCATCTTCATCAACCAGCTGCGCGAGAAGATTGGCGTGATGTTTGGCAACCCTGAAACGACAACAGGCGGCAACGCCCTGAAGTTCTACGCAAGCGTGCGCATCGACATCCGCCGCGTGACAAGCCTCAAGGACGGCGACAACGTATATGGCAACCACGTGCGTGTGAAGGTGGTGAAAAACAAAGTCGCGCCTCCATTCCGCAAGGCCGAGTTTGACATTCTCTTCGGGCAAGGCATCAACAAGGCCGGAGAGATTCTTGACCTTGGCGTGGAAAACGACATCGTGGGCAAGAGCGGCAGTTGGTTCTCATACAACGGTTCGAAACTCGGACAAGGTCGCGACGCTGCCGTGCAACTTCTCAAGGACAACCCAGAGCTTTGCGAGGAGATAGAGAAGCAAATCGTTGACAAAATCAAGGAAGTGGAATAACGACCACGCCTATAAGATAAACTCATAACCCGAAAGGCAATCCCATTGGCAAACCATACGGCCAATGGGATTGCCTTTTTTTTGTCGCGTCATACATAGCGCAATATATTTGTCACATTTTTCACAAATAAGCCAAGGTTTGTTAGTTGGTTTCAATTATAATGCATACCTTTGCATGACGATTTGAAACTTTACGGTTCAAAATAACGTCAAAACAACACGAAAACAAGCAAAACACAAATAAACAATAACAAAGCACATGATTTCCTTTGCCCTCAGTTTGATAGCGTTGATAGTGGGCTATTTAGTCTACGGAAGATTTGTTGAACACGTTTTCGGCCCCGACGACAGGCCAACGCCCGCCGTGGCGCATGGCGACGGCATAGACTACGTGGTACTGCCAGGCTGGAAAATCTTCATGATACAGTTTCTCAACATAGCTGGCACCGGCCCTATCTTCGGAGCTATCATGGGCGCGTGGTATGGTCCCGTGGCTTACCTGTGGATAGTGTTTGGCTGCATCTTCGCCGGAGCCACCCACGACTACCTCAGCGGCATGCTCTCGTTGCGCGACAACGGCGCGAGCCTGCCAGAGCTTGTAGGCAAATACCTGGGCAAGACAACCCAAAAGGTGATGCTCCTGTTCACCGTGCTCTTGCTGATGATGGTTGGCGTGGTGTTCGTTTACAGTCCTGCCATCATCCTGCATGGCCTTTGTGGGTCGCAGATGATGTGGATCGTGCTCATCTTCGTCTACTATATCATAGCCACCATGTTGCCTATCGACAAGATCATAGGCAAGGTTTATCCCCTTTTCGCCTTCTCGCTTCTGTTCATGGCAGTGGCGTTGATGATAGGCCTGTTTGTCAAGATGCCAAACCTGCCCGAGCTTTGGAGCGACCTGAGCGCGAGCAACCTCAACAGCAATCCCGCGTGGCTCGGCTCTGAGAGCTACATATCGAAGAACCCTCTCTTCCCCTGCCTCTTCCTCACCATTGCCTGTGGAGCCATAAGCGGCTTCCACGCCACACAGAGTCCGCTCATGGCGCGTTGCATGAAGAGCGAGCGCCATGGCCGCCCCATCTTCTACGGTGCAATGATTACCGAGGGCGTGGTTGCCTTGATATGGGCAACGGTGTCAATGTATTTCTTCTATTACGGTGGTTGGCGTGAGGTGGTGCCCGCCGACGTGGTAAAGGAGTTTATCGCCCAGGCCGATGGCGGCAAGTCGCTCATCCAGTTCTTCGCCGCGCCCAAGGTGGTGCAGTTTGTTTGCGCCAACTGGCTCGGCGTGTTTGGTGGCGTGTTGGCACTGCTCGGCGTCGTGGCAGCGCCTATCACCAGTGGCGACACCGCCTTCCGCAGCGCGCGCCTGATAGTGGCAGAGGCGATAGGGATTGAACAGCACTCCATTCGCCGCCGTCTCTACGTGTGCATACCAATGTTCGTGGCGGCCATACTGCTGCTCGTGTGGCAAATGGAGAACCCGGATGGCTTCAACGTCATCTGGCAGTATTTCGGCTGGGCCAACCAAACGCTCAGCGTGTTCACGCTATGGACCATCACCGTCTATCTCGTGAAGAGGAAGAGATGCTACGCCTTGACTCTCATACCTGCCCTGTTCATGACCACGGTTTGCTCAACATACATTTTCGTGTCAAAGCAATTTCTCGGACTGCAAAACTGGGTTGGCTACGGTCTCGGCATCGTGGTCTTCGTCGTGGCGTGCGGCTGGTTCGCCTGGTGGAAAATCAAAAGGGCTTAAACAAAGGCCGTCAAGAGCTTTACGCTTCCGGCAACCTGAATTTCTTTCGTGGCAGCCGGAAAGAGGAGCGTGTCGCCAGGCGCGACGTCATAGACGTGAGCCTCATCATCCGTAATCTTTCCGCTTCCGTCCACCACGACAGTGATGAAAACGGTGTCGATGGCCTCTATGTCGATCGTCAATGGGCGGTCGATGTCGTATACGGAAGCATGAAACGCCGGGCATTGCACAAGTGACACGCCGCGATTCTTCTCCGGCACATAAGCCTGCCTGTAGCAAGGCGATGACGGGTTTCCCTTGCCTCGACCAACAATCTGGCAAACGAGCCAACCTCTGCCTATCGCCGGCACCTTGCCGCAAGGCATGAAGAAGCAATCGTCGTCCTTGATTTCGTAATTTCCATTGGCTTCTTCAAATGTGGCGTTTTCTCCCGCCTTCACGACATACCACATCACGGGCTTGCCTTCGGCAAGCCCGCGCTTGTCTTCGCCATTGCCGTCGTCGCGCGCCATCGCAGGCAATGGCTCCCTTGTGTCCACGAAATCGACCCACAACGAGGCACCTTCGCCAAACAGCTTGTGAACTTCCTCGCCCGCCAATGAATTAAACCGCAAAGCTTCCATATATACTTATTGTTTCTACTTGTTCTTGTTCCAGAAGTCAGGGGTGAGCACCACCAGCACCGTGAAAATCTCCAAACGCCCCACAAGCATCATGAACGAGCAAAACCACTTGATGAAAGCCGGCAATTGCGACCACGACATCGTTGGGCCAATCTCCGTGCCCAACGTCGGGCCCACATTGCTCAGGCAGCTCAAGCATATCGTTATGGCATTGGTGTTGTCCACGCCAGCCGCTATGATGACAAAGGCGAAGATGAAAAAGAGCATGAGGTATGCCGTGACAAAGGCCAACAGCGACACCCTCTGCCTGTCGGGCACATTGTTGTTGCCGATTTTCAATGGCAACACGGCGGAAGGGTGCAGACGCTGCATCAGCTCATTGCGCAGCACCTTGAATATCATCACGCAACGCACGCATTTCAAGCCGCCCGTGGTGGAACCAGAGCAAGCCCCGAAAAACATGCATACCGCCAGCACCACCCACGTGACGTGAGGCCATGTGGCTGCGTCGTCGTTGAACAATCCCGTGGTCGTGATAAACGAGACCACTTGGAATATGGCCGAGCGGAAGGCGTGTTCTATGGCGTAATGGTTCTGAACGATGAGCTCCACCATGATGAAAACGGTGCTCACCGCCACCATGAACATATAGAAACGGAATTCAGCGTCGCGAAAAAGCGACTTCACCTTGCCCTTGAACATCGCCAGATATAGCAACGTGAAATTGGTGCCCGATAGGAAACAAAAGAAAGTGGTGACATATTCCAACGCCGGCGACTGGAAATGCTCCGTGGAACTGTTGTTCACGCCCATGCCTCCCGTCGCCACCGTGGTCATGGTGTAGTTGGCAGCCTCAAACCAGTTCATGCCAAACACCATGTAGCTCACGAAGCACCACACGCTGATGACAAGGTATACCAGCCAAATGAAGCGCACGCTCGTGGAGAGCCGCGGCTGGAGCTTCGACTTGAACGGCCCTGTCGACTCCGCGCCAAACACCCTGATACTGCCGCTGCTGCCTGCCATGGAGGGTATGATTGCTATCACCGTGAACACTATGCCAAGGCCGCCGACCCACTGGGTAAGCGACCGCCAGAAGAGTATGCCATGGGGCAAGGCCTCCACATTGTCGATGATGGTGGCTCCCGTAGTGGTGAAGCCCGACATGGCCTCGAAGAAGGCATCGGTGAAACTGTGGAGATAGCCGCCAAGCATGAAAGGCAACGTGGCGAAGAGGGAATAGACTATCCACACGAGTGTCACCAAGAGGTAGGCGTCGCGACGCGAGAACCCGTTGCCGGCGTCGCGACCGAAAAACTTCAGCACCAGGCCGGCGAAGACGGTTATGATGGCAGAGGAGATGAAAGGCAAGATGTCGTCCTCGCCAAACCACAGCGCCACGCCCATGCATATAAGCATGGACACCGCCTCTTGGAAAAGCAGCCCACCGAGGACCTTGTATATAATCCGGAAATTAATCATATCGACAGCTTGTTCAACAACTCACGCGCGATGGCGGAGACTTTTTTCGGTGGATTGAAATATTTTTCCAGCGTTTTCATGTTCACGCCATGGCAGAACACCACCACGTGGTCGCCCGCCTCGATGCGCGTGTTGCCATTGACGAGCATTCCCTCGTCGCCCCTCACGAGGCCGCCTATCGTTATGTCGGATGGCAACTTTAGGTCTTTGACCGCCAGCTTCGTGACCTTGGAGTTTTCTTTTGCCACAAACTCCGCCACGTCGGCATTGGCCGACATGAGGAAGGTCACATTGAGCACGTCGGCATCGAGCATGAGCTGGTAGATGCGGCTGGCGGCTATGGCCTTCTTGTTGATGATGGTGCCGATGTCGAGCCCTTCAGCCATCGACGCGTAGTCGATGTTCTCCACGTCTGCCACCGTCTTGCGCACGCCGAGGCGTTTCGCCGTGAGACAGGCCAGGATGTTGGTCTCGGCATTGCCCGTGAGCGCCACGAAAGCCTGCGTGTTTTTTATGCCCTCGTCCTCAAGGAGGGAGGTGTCGCGCGCGTCACCTTGTATGATGAGCGTCTTGTCCTCCACTATCTGGTTCAGCTCCTCGCACCTGTCGGGGTCTATCTCTATTATCTTCGAGTTCATGTACTCGGGCAACGACTGCAACGCGCGCACCGTGGTCATGCCACCTCCCATGAAGAGCACGTTGCGCACGTCGGCATAACCCTCCTTGCCCGTGATTTGCCGGATAAAAGGTATATATTGCTTGGTGGTCATGAAATACACGAGGTCGTAACAGTGCAGCTCATCGTTGCCGCCGGGGATTATCGTGTCCATGCGGCGCTTTATGGCCACCACGTGGTAAGGGTCGTCGGGGCCGCACAGCACCTTGAGCGGCTGGTTGAGAATCTTGCAATCGTTGCGCAACTTTATGGCCAACATCACCAACGCTCCGCCGTGGACATCCCATCTCTGGCGCACCCACGACATCTTCAAGCCATTGATAATCTCCCTCGCCGCCAATATCTCAGGGTAGATGAGCACGTCCACGCCAAGGTTCTTGTAGAACAGGCGAATGTCCTCCTCCACATATTCGGCGTCGTTGACCTTCGCCACGGTTTTCTTGGCGTGCAGGGCATGGGCAAGGATGCAACTGTTTATGTTCTCGTTCTCATCTGGCGACACGGCGATGAAAAGGTCGGCGCTGCCCGCCCCCGCCTCGTTCAGCGTCTTGACGCTCGATGGCGACCCGCACAGCGTGAGCAAGTCGTAGTCGGCGCCAATCTTGTCGAGACGGTCTTGGTCTTCGTCGATGATGGTTATCTCTTCTTGGTTGCGTGAGAGCAATCGCGCCAAATGGGTTCCTATGGCGTATGCCCCTGTTATAATAATCTTCATAGCGTTTCTTCTATCACTTTGCGCAGGCTGTCGTTGTCCAGCCCACAGACCTTGCGCAACTCGTCCACCGTGCCATGTTCCACGAACCTGTCGGGCAGCCCGAGACGTCTTATTTTGGGCGAATATCCATGGTCCGACATCCATTCGAGCACGGCAGAACCCATTCCGCCCGCGCGGATGCCGTCCTCCACGGTAATTATCTTGGAAAACTTGCGGCCTATCTCCGTCAGCAACTTCTCGTCCAGTGGTTTCAGGAAGCGCAAGTCATAGTGCGCCACCTTGTCGGCCTCGGCCTTGTCCATGCCCGACACCACGGTCTCGA
>DAIOUH010000035.1:0-18866 GCA_036751585.1 Prevotella sp.
CTTTGCGCATGATAATAAATGTCTTTGTTGAAATCGAAGGCAAAGATAATGCAAAATAAAGACAACGCAAAAAGTCTGCGCGTCATTTTTCTTGCCGCATCATGCATCAAATACCATTCTGCTAAACATGCCATCGGCTTTACGCTTGAATCGCGTCGCGATTCAAGCGTAAAGCCATCGCGATTCAACCGTAATCGCATCGCGATTCAAGCGTAGAGCCGACGCGATTCAAGCGTGAAGCCGATGGGGAAAATATTGGGGAAAAAGAAGGCTAATTCCTATTTAATGTTTACCTTTGCCCGTACACGAAAAATGACAAAGAAAGACATGGAAACAGATAATTGCGTCATGACCACCTTGCCCTGTGGCTTGCGCGCCATCCACGTGCCGTCAAGCTCGCCCGTGGTCTACATGGGCTACCAGATAGCGGCAGGCTCACGCGACGAGCAAGAAAACGAGGAGGGCCTCGCCCACTTTTGTGAGCACATGACCTTCAAGGGCACTGAGCACAGGAGCGCGTGGAACATACTCAACTGCCTTGAAGCCGTGGGCGGAAGCCTCAACGCCTACACCACGAAAGAGTGTACCGTGTTCTACGCCGCCGTGCCTGAGCATTACACAAGGCGCGCGGTGGAACTGCTCACCGACATAGTGTTCCACTCTACATACCCACAGAAGGAAATAAACAAGGAGGTGGAGGTGATATGCGACGAGATTGAGAGCTACAACGACTCGCCAGCCGACCTCATCTACGATGAATTCGAGAATATCGTGTTTCGTGGGCACGCCTTGGGTCACAACATTCTCGGCACCACGGAGAGGGTACGCTCGTTCACCACCGACGACGCGCTGCGCTTCACAAAGCGACTTTACACGCCCGACAACGCCATTTTCTTCATGTATGGCGGCAAGAAGATGCCCAGCATTCACATCAACACCGCCAGCCAAGTGGAGCCAAAGATGCAAAAAGCGTCGATTTCATCGGCATTGGCGTTCAGCGCCCACGGAGAAATCATGCGCGACAAGGGCACTCATCAAGCCCACGTGATGCTCGGCTGCCCATCGTATAGCGGTTGCGACGAGCAGCTGCGCGAGCGCATGAGCCTCTACCTGCTCAACAACATCATCGGGGGCAGGGGCATGAACTCAAGGCTCAACGTGGTGCTGCGCGAGCACCGCGGACTCGTCTACACGGTGGAAAGTTCCATGACCACCTATGGCGACACAGGACTGTGGTGCACCTATCTCGGATGCGACAAGGACGACGTAAAGCGATGCTTGCGCCTCGTGAGGCGCGAACTCGACAAGTTCATGAATGAGCCCATATCGCCACGCCGCCTCAACGCCGCGAAGAAACAACTTAGGGGGCAGCTTACCATTGACTGCGACAACCGCGAGAACTTCGCCCTCGACCTCGGTGCCGTCTACCTTTTTCACAACAAGGCACGCGACGTGGAGAAGACGTGCATGGAGATTGACGCCGTGACAGCAGAGGACATCCAACGCGTGGCACGCGACATTTTCGACCCGAGCAAGATGACCACCCTCATATATAAATGACCATGAGAATAACCGATGAAACCGCCGATTTCGTGCGTTTACACCGTCTTGATGACGTGAGGGCTCTCGCCTTGAAAGGCACCGCAAACCCCAACGTGGACATAGCTTTCGCCCTCAACCAGATACAAGGCTGGCAGACGGCAAGGCAGAAACTGCCTTCATGGGCGGCGAGAGACGGCATTGTGTATCCGCCACACCTCAACATGGAGCAATGCTCAAGCGAGGTCACGGCAAGGTATAAAAGCGAGTGCCTGGCAGCGCGTCACGACCTCTCCAAGGCCACGCTCATAGACCTGACAGGCGGTTTCGGTGTCGACTTCTCCATAATGTCACAATCGTTTGCCAAGGCCATATACGTGGAGCGCAACGCCGAACTGGTGGAGGTGGCACGCCACAACTTCGATGTGCTCGGGCTAAGCAATGTCACGGCGGTTTGCCAAGACGGGACTGAGTTTCTCAATTCACTCCCCCCGAATACGGCGGAAAGGCCATTGACCGTGGTATACCTTGATCCCGCGCGAAGAGACGGCAACGGCAATAAGGTGGTTCGCATAGAGGATTGCAGCCCCGACATTCTCGGCATACGCGACACGCTGCTCAGCCGTGCCGACGTGATAATGATAAAGTTCTCGCCGATGCTCGATTGGCACATGGCGCTGGACCAGCTCAATGATGACGTGCCGGAAAGGTTTGGCGAAATAAGCTACGAGATTCACGTCGTATCCACGAGAAACGAGTGCAAGGAGCTGCTGACGGTGATGAGTCGGACACGAGACAAGAAGCTGCCGACAAGGATTGTTTGCTCAAACGATGACCAACTGTTCCAGACGACCGTCTCGCACGCCAAGCCAACCATTTGGCAGGGCGACGCGGAAGAAGCCAAGGGCAAGTGCCTTCTCGTGCCCAACGCCTCGATAATGAAAGCCGGAGTGTTCGGTGAGCTGTCGCGAGAATACGCCATCGGCATGCTCGACCACGACTCACATCTTTATATAAGCGAGCACGACCTGCCCGAGTTTCCAGGCAGGCGATTCACGATAGACCGCGTGAGCACGATGAACAAGAAAGAGCTGCGGAAGGCGTTGGAAGGCATAAGCCAGGCCAACGTGTCGGCGCGCAACTTCCCTATTCAAGCCGACGCCCTGCGCAAGCGGCTGCGACTGAAAGACGGGGGCGACACCTACATTTTCGCCACGACAGTGGGCGCGAAGCACCTTGTTTTCGTGTGTCATGCCATGCTGACACAATGCCACACTGACAAGAATTGACCACCGTCAAGCCAATTGACGGCTGTCAAGAAAGAAACCTTTCAAGCCAATTTTTCGTTGACAAGTTTTGCCCGACCCCACAAAGGCATTACCTTTGCAGTGCAATTACAGGATAACAAATAATAAATTAGGAAAGGATAACAAAATGACAATTAGTACTTTTATCGCTACAGTAGCATTGATGTTCGGTCTTATCGCTTTCGTTGGAGTTCACACGGACAAGAGCGCAAGAGCCTAAGACCTGAGATGAAAAGGAGGAAAACGAATTTGAGATTGCATAGAAATTAGAATATCAGAAAGCCGCAAGTGGAAATTTCCGCTTGCGGCTTTCTTGTTGGGCGTTGCCCACGCGCGCAATGTCGTTTTTTATTTTTATCTTTGCACAATGATAAACGACAAGAACATCATACGACAACAAACAAGACGATGACTGATGCCATAACATATCTTGAGAGCTCGCACAAGCTGCGTCGCAACGTGTTGACAGGCGAACTGCTCTATGCCGACGCCGACGGGTGGCACAAGCTCTCGAAAGAGGGACGCAACACCATAATACTGAATGCCATGCGCGACGGCGTGAGCCTGCAGGAAGAGACTCTCGACCGCTATGTGCACTCCACGCTCATAGAGCAGTGGAACCCGGCAAGGCAATGGCTGGACAGTCTGCCTGAGTGGGATGGCGAGGACCACGTGTTCGAGCTATCGCAGCGCGTCGTGACGTCGAACCCCGACTGGGCTGAGCGTTTCCACAAATGGATGTTGCAGACCGTGGCGCGGTGGATGGACATGGACGTGCCGCACAGGGATGCCATAGTGCCGGTGATTGTGGGACAATGGGGCTACGGCAAGACATCGTTTTGCTACCAGCTCCTGCCACCGCCGCTACGACTTTATTATACCGACAAGATAAAGCTCAGCACCTCGGCAGAGGTCTATGAGCTGCTGACCACGAACCTGCTTGTCAACATCGACGAGTTTTATCAAGAGAGCCCCCTGCAAGAGCCCCTCGTGCGCTATCTCTTCTCGCGCTCCACGCCAGTGTTTCACCGTCCATACGGCACCACGGAGGAGTCGCGACGCAAATACGCCGGATTCATTGCCACCACCGGAAACCTGCACCCCATGACCGATGCCGCGGGCGCCGCGCACCTCTTCTGCATAGAGGCGGCACGAAAGATAGACCTCTCGCCAATGCCATACGAGCAGATTTACGCGCAGCTCAAGGAAGAACTGGAGAGCGGCATCGACTACGGACTCAGCGATGACGAGCGCGAGCGCATGGCAGGTCAAAACTCGCCATTCGAGGAGGCGGACAACCTGGTGAAGATGGTGCGGCAGATATATTCCAACCCTCCAAAGGGACAGAAGGCGAAAGCAGTCTACATAGACACGATAATAGACCGGCTGATGCAGGAATACCCCTATTGGACCCCTGGCGAGCACGTGAACCAGGACGTGGGCTTCGCCTTGCAAGACGCTGGATTCACGCGAAGCCGCATACACGGGCGCTCATGCTACCGCATAGTGCCACGCGACCCACGACGGCTCGATTTCACCGACGACAGCGCGGAAGAGAAGAAGGAAGACGAATTTGCCGACAACCCACTGGCTCAGGCTTTGCTGGCCGGACTGGGCAAAAGGTAGGACAGCGACTGTCATTGACCAACAAGAAGATAAAACAAGAAGGCAGACTATATGCTGATTAAGAAAAGACATGAAAAGTTCAGATAAATCTCTCACCCCGATGATGCGCCAGTTCTTCTCCATGAAGTCGAAGCACCCCGACGCGTTGCTGCTCTTCCGCTGTGGCGACTTCTATGAGACCTACTGCGAGGATGCCGTGGAAGCGTCGAAGATTCTTGGACTGACACTCACCAAACGCAACAACGGCGCGTCGGCAGGAGCCGAGATGGCGGGATTCCCGCACCACGCGCTCGACACTTACCTGCCAAAGCTCATCAGGGCAGGAAAGCGAGTGGCGATATGCGACCAACTGGAGGACCCGAAGAAGAAACGCGCCATGATAAAAGGCAAGAAGGGACTCTCCGAGATGGACAAGATGGTGAAGCGCGGCATAACGGAACTCGTGACGCCAGGCGTGGCCATGAGCGACAACGTGCTCAACTACAAGGAGAACAACTTCCTCGCCGCCGTGCACTTTGGCAAGGCATCGTGCGGCATCAGCTTCCTCGACATTTCCACCGGAGAGTTTCTCACCGGGCAAGGCACTTACGACTATGTGGAGAAACTCATTGGCAACTTCTCGCCAAAAGAGGTGCTCTACGACAAGACGCGCCGCAAGGACTTCGAGAAGTATTTCGGCACCAAGCTGACAATATTCGAACTCGACGACTGGGTGTTCACCGAACAAAACGCGCGACAGAAGCTGCTGAAACACTTCGGCACGAAATCGCTCAAGGGGTTCGGCGTGGAACATCTCAAGGACGGCATCGTGGCATCGGGCGCGATAATGCAATACCTGGAACTCACGCAGCACACCAACATCAACCATATCACCTCGCTGAAACGCATAGAGGAAGACAAATACGTGCGTCTGGACAAGTTCACCATTCGCTCGCTGGAACTGCTGCAGCCCATGCAGGAAGACGGCAAGTCGCTGCTCAACGTGATAGACAGGACCATCACACCGATGGGCGGGCGAATGCTCCGCAGGTGGGTAGTGTTCCCGCTGAAAGACGTGAGACATATCAACGACCGCCTCAACGTGGTGGAATATTTCTTCAAGGCACCAAACTTCAGGCAGATAATTGATGAGCAGTTGCACCGTGTCGGCGACTTGGAACGCATAATATCCAAGGTTGCCGTGGGCAGGGTAACGCCGCGCGAGGTGGTGCAACTGAAGACGGCGTTGCAGGCCATACAACCGATAAAGTCGGCTTGCCTGTATGCCAACAACGACAGTCTGAAACGTCTTGGCGAGCAGATGAACCTCTGCGAGAGCCTGAGGGACAGGATAGAGAAAGAGATACAACCCGATCCGCCTCAGCTCGTGTCGAAAGGCGACGTGATAGCCGAGGGATACAGCCAGCAGCTCGATGAGCTAAGGCATATCTCGCGTGGCGGCAAGGACTACCTATTGGAGATACAGCAGCGCGAGGCGGAAGCCACGGGCATATCATCGCTGAAGGTGGGCTACAACAACGTGTTCGGCTATTATCTTGAGGTGCGCAACACGTTCAAGGATCGCGTGCCCGCCGAATGGATAAGGAAGCAGACACTGGCGCAAGCCGAGAGATATATCACCCCCGAACTCAAACAGTATGAGGAGAAGATTCTTGGGGCGGACGAGAAGATACTGGAGCTTGAGTCGCAACTGTTCTCGGAGCTGATTGTCGACATGCAGGAGTTCATCCCGCAAATACAAATCAACGCCAACATCCTCGCACACATCGACACGCTGCTCTCGTTTGCCAAAGTGTCTGAAGACAACGCATACGTGAGGCCAGTGGTTGACGACACCACCGTGCTCGACATTCACCAAGGCCGACATGCCGTGATAGAGACGCAGATGCCACTTGGTGAGCGTTACGTGCCAAACGACGTGTACCTCGACACGGAAAAACAACAGATAATGATGATTACCGGCCCAAACATGGCTGGTAAGTCAGCTCTGCTACGCCAGACAGCCATCATCGTGCTGCTGGCCCAGATAGGCTGCTTCGTGCCAGCCGAAAGCGCGAGGATAGGACTCGTGGACAAGATATTCACGAGGGTCGGCGCGAGCGACAACCTCTCGCTCGGAGAGTCCACGTTCATGGTGGAGATGACGGAGGCGGCGGACATCCTTAACAACGTGTCGCCACACTCGCTTGTGCTTTTCGATGAACTCGGAAGGGGTACGTCAACCTACGACGGCATATCCATAGCCTGGGCGATAGTGGAATACCTGCATGAGCATCGTGGCGCGCAGGCGCGCACGCTCTTCGCCACACACTATCACGAGCTCAACGAGATGGAGAAGCACTTCCCGCGTATAAAGAACTACAACGTAGCCGTGAAGGAAATCGACGGCAAGGTGATTTTCCTTCGCAAGCTCATGCCTGGCGGGTCGGAGCACTCGTTTGGTATTCACGTGGCTGAGATGGCTGGAATGCCGCGCTCTATTGTCCACCGTGCCAACGACGTACTGAAGGAACTTGAGGCTGACAACGCTGAAGTGGGCAATGCCGGCAAGGCAAAGGTGGAGAACATTGGCAAGGATAAAGACGGCGTGCAGCTCAACATCTTCCAACTCGACGACCCCGTGTTGAAACAAGTGCGTGACGAGATTCTTGAGCTTGACATCAACAACCTCACGCCAGTGGACGCGCTCAATAAGCTCAACGAGATAAAGAAAATCGTGACGGGAAAGTCAATGTAAAGAGAGCCTGCCACGAATACAGATGGACGCGCCACGATGTATCCATAAAAAGAAAATCCCTGTTGCCTGAATTGGCAACAGGGATTTTCCTTTATATATAAATAATGTGTTTATGCCTTGACTGGTTCTGCAACCACAGGCTCTTCATTGTTGTCTTGCTGCTGCATATTGTCAATCTTCTTGCCCAGCACGATGTAAGCGATAGGCGAAGCGAGGAAAATGGAACTCAAAGTACCAACAATCACACCGACAATCATTGCAAACGAGAACGAACGTATGGAGTTGCCACCAAGGATGAAGATGGCGAGCAACACGATCAACGTAGAGACAGACGTATTGATAGTACGCGCGAGAGTCTCGTTGATAGAGTCGTTGAACAACTTCTGCTTGTCTCCCTTCGGATGCAGACGGAGGTTCTCACGAATACGGTCGAACACCACCACGGAGTCATTGATGTCGTAACCTATCACCGTAAGGATAGCACCGATAAACGTCTGGTCAATCTCAAGCGAGAAGCCTATCCAGCCATAGCAAAGCGAGAAGAGGCCGATGACCATGGTCGTATCGATGGCCAAAGCCAAGATGGAACCGACTGAGAAGCCAACGTTGCGGAAGCGAAGCAAGATGTAAAGGAATATGCAGAGCAATGCCAAGCCTACGCTTATGATAGCGTTCTTGGTAATGTCCTTAGCCACGGAAGGACCAACCTTTGATGAGCTGATGATTGAACCGCCCTGACGGATGTCCGGGTTCTTGAAGGCGTCAACATTAGCCTGGCTAACAAAGCCGCTCTTGTGGAGAGCTGAGTAAAGTATTGTCTCAGCCTTGTCGTCAGCGTTAGGATCGTTGCTGTCAATATCCCAGTTGGTGCTCACGCGGATGGTCTTGCCGTCTGTGCCAATGGCGATGACGGTTGTCGTGGCGAGCTTGCCCTTGTCAGAGCCAGTGGTGTTGACGAAGGCATTTTGCAGCACAGGGCGAACATCCTCTACGGGAACCGACTTGTTGAGCGTCACCACATAGTTGCGACCACCAGTGAAGTCGATGCTCTGGCTCAGACCGCGAATGGCGAAGCTGGCGATGCAAATGACGATTGCCACTGCATACACGACGAAGCTCACCTTGTACATCGACATGAAACGATACTTGGTGTTCTGCATGAGGTTCTTTGAGAAACCTGTCCAGAACTTCAAGTGCATCCACTTGCCATGGTTGAGCTTGTACTCATAGAGCAGACGAGTGAGGTAAACGGCGGTAAAGAAGTTACAAACGATACCAATGATCCAGGTCGTGGCGAAACCGCGGATAGGTCCTGTACCAACAACGAGAAGGATGATACCAGTAATCAAAGATGTGAGGTTGGAGTCGAAGATGGCAGAGAAGGCATTGCTATAACCCTCGGAAATAGCTTTTCTCATGTCCTTGCCCTTACGGAGCTCCTCCTTGATACGTTCATACACAAGCACGTTGGCATCTACGGCAGTACCCAACGAGAGCACCATACCTGCGATACCACTCATGGTCAATGCCGCCTGGAAAGACGTCAAGATGCCAAGTGTGAAGAACACGTTGACCAACAGCGCGCCAATGGCGATAGAGCCAGGGATGATGTTGTAGATGGCGAGCATGAAGATTATCAACAGTACGAAAGCCACGATGAACGAGACAATACCTTGCTGGATTGACTGTGCACCGAGCGTAGGACCAACAACCTCTTCCTGAACGATATGTGCAGGAGCCGGCATACGACCAGAGTTAAGAGTATTGGCAAGATCCTTGGTGTCTTGCACCGTGAAGTTACCACTGATAGAACTTTGTCCACCGCTAATCTCACTGTTCACGCGAGGAGCGGAGTAAACAACATTGTCAAGGGTAATGGCGATAGCCTTGCCCACATTGGCCTTTGTCAACTCAGCCCAACGACGCGCGCCGTCGGAGTTCATTGTCATTGAGACCTCAGGCTGGCCAGTGAGCTGGTTGAACTCATCCTTTGCCTGCACGACCACGTCACCCTCCAACGGAGCGCGACCGTTGGTCGTTGTAATCTTCAAGGCGTGCAACTCAAATATGTTCTTTGCCTGAATGCCATCAGCTGGCTTGGCGCTCCAAAGGAGCTTGAGGTCGCTTGGCAGAATCTGCTTGGCGAGGCTGCCATAGATAATCTTATTGATGGCTGCCGTGTCGCGCACGCTGGCGTATCCGCAAACGCTCAGGCCTTGACCTGTGGTCTGCAGCATGGCGAGCAGTGGGTGCAATTTCTTTGCCTGCTCAAGCTGCGCGTCGGGAGTGGCCTTGATGTTCTTCTTGGCATCCTTGCCATTCTTGAGTTGGAACTTAGGCTTGTCCTGCTTTGCTTGCTTCACCTCTTTCTCGGCAGTGGCCTTCGCGGTTGCTACGTCCTTCTCCGCCTTGGTAGAGTCGGCAACAGTCTTTTCATCGGCGTCACCATTTGCGAGACGCTGGTCGAGCTGCTGCAGATATGGAAGCACCTCGTCGGCATTGTAAGTCTCCCAGAACTCCAGGTTTGCAGAGCCCTGCAAGAGCTTACGCATACGCTCAGGCTCACGAATGCCAGGCATCTCAACCGAGATACGTCCTTCGGCACCCTGCACCTTCTGGATATTTGGCTGTACCACGCCAAACTGGTCTATACGCGTGCGAACCACGTTGAAAGAGTTGTCGATGGCGGCAGACACCTCAGAGCGAAGCACCTTCTCCACCTCACTGTCCGTGCTGGTAGGAGAAACCTTACCCTGCAGCTCTGTCGTGGCGAATACCTCGGCGAGCTTGTGGCCAGGGGCGTTCTTGTGATAAGCGTTGATGAAAAGGGTGATAAAATCGCCCTGTGTGGCTTGCAACTCCTTGCGAGCCTCGTCCATTGAACGAGTAAAGGCGATGTCGGTCTTGTGATCGGCAAGATTCTCCACCACGTCGGGCACGGAGATCTCAAGGATCACATTCATACCGCCCTTAAGGTCCAGACCCAGACCAATCTGAGTCTCGAGACACTTCTGGTAGCTGTAGATGCCGAGATACTTCACAGAATCCTTGTAATCCTGCTGGGAAACGGCATCGGGCCGCTTGGCCGCCTGACTGTCATAATAGCTTGTGGCAATCGGGAAGCTCAAGTAGAAGAGGCTCACGAGCGTCAGAAGAACGGCTGTCGTGATTACGATTCCTTTGTTTTGCATTGTGTTTATTAGTTATTTTTTGTTGTTTTTATTTCTATAAAGCATATAATATGTGCAAAGTTACAAGTTTTTTTAGTTTATAATGAAGAAAAGCAGGGAAAATTAGGGTTTAAGCCAGCACATTATAGGATAATGGTCTGAATTTTTAATAGAATTGTCCACTTTGCAAGCGTAGGGTTTAAAGTCTGGAGTGCAAAGTATGTTGTCTATCCTTACAAACATTCTCGACCTATGGTAGCTTATGCCAGGGCCGTTGCCGCTCTCAACGTAGCAGTCGACAAGCCCCTTTGAGATGGTGCGATGCGCGTAGGAAAGCGGCGTGTCGTTGAAGTCGCCGCACACAATCATCGGCACCCCACGATGATAGGCTATGTACCTTGCCACTGCGTCAGCCTCGGGCGCGCGCTTCTTTGTTTGCCTGCCAAGGTGATTGATGAGCCATTTCGACGTGCGGGTGACTGCCCTGCCGCCAAGCTCGCCTTTCATGAGTTGCTGAAACTGCTCCTTGTCGTCAAGCGTCAACCCCGTGGTTTCAAGGTGGTTGTTCACGACGATGATGTCACGATGGCGCACCCTCAACTTGAAAGCGCAACTCATGTTGCCTTTCGACTTGTAGCGTATGTGCTCCTTGGAGAGTATGGGGTATTTGGAAAAGATGGTCATGAAATCGCCCTTGTTTCTGGCGGTGTCCTTATGCTCGTACAGCTTTCCCAAGATAGAATCGACCTGCACGCTGCCCACCTCGTTCTCCGCCGACTCTTGCAGGCACACGATGTCGGCGTCTTGACGCTTGATATATTGCAGTATGGCATTCGGCTTGTCACGGTCTTCCCATCCCGCATAACTATACACGTTATACGATAGCACCTTGATGCTTCCCTTTGGCGGGTCAGACGGGAAGTTGAAAGGGCAATACCTCCTCACGGGGCCATAGCAAACGATAAAGCCCAACAATGGTATTATGGTCATTTTGACCTTGACCAACGCCCAAAAGACAAGGAAGAAGACATTGATGGCAAGGACAATAGGGAAAAACAACCCCATGTTGCTCAACTTCGGCCAAACGACAGGATCTACCTTGTCGGCATTGCCGATGAGCAGCATCAACAAGATGGAAGCCACATTGGCCCCACCTATTATTTGGAAAGCGACACGTGAGACTTTATTCATTTTTTGCTTTGGTCGAAGAGCGTCTGCTTCTCGTCACGCGTCAAACTGTCGTAGCCGCTCTTGCGTATCTTGTCAAGTATGCGGTCAACCTCCTCCTGGTTTGCCCTCTTGCGGGCGTTATAATCCCAGTCAGGGTTATCATTGCGTTGGCGTTTCATCTTGCTTTGCTCCCAGCGGTTTCTCATGTTGCTGAAAATCTGCGAGCCGCCTTGCATTCCGCCACTGTAAGGGTGACGCTGCCAATACCTTATCAAGAAGAAGCCGAATATCATGCCACCGAGGTGAGCTATGTGAGCCACCTGCGAACCCGGCTGGGCAAGGGCGGAGAAAAACTCCACGGCAATGGAGCCCAGCACCATCCACTTTGCCTTGATGGGTATTGGGATGGGGATGATAAACATGCGCTCATCGGGGAACATCATGCCAAAGGCAAGGAGCAGGGAATAGATGGCACCCGAGGCACCAACGGTAGTCCACTGGCTCAGCGCCGAATCGTTGGCGGCAGCCACTTGCAACAGTTGTGAAAAGCCAAAGCCAGAGTCGGAAGCGATGAGATAAAACTGCACGAACTGGGCTATCTCCTGCATCAATCCAGCGCCAACGCCACAGAAAAGGTAATAGGCGATGAAGCGACGCGGACCCCACACGCGCTCCATCACGGAGCCAAACATCCAGAGCATGAACATGTTGAGGATGATGTGCTCCCAACCACCGTGCATGAACATATAAGTAATAAGCTGATAGACATGAAAGTCGGTGGCGAGAAAGAAGTGGAGGCCAAACAAGGAGTTGAGGTCAACCACACGCCCCAAGGCGAGCATGGCTATGAAGCACAAGAAATTCACGATGATAAGGTTGCGTGTTACCGCGGGCATTCTAAGCATAATGACTGTATGATTCTGTTTTATAACCGCCCCACGCCACAAAAGCGAGGGCACCGATGCAAAATTACGAAAAAAAGCCCTTAAAAGCCCATCTTGCGAGTCTTTTACCACTTTTTTTAGCCTTTTATGTCATTTTTCCTTTCTTTTTGTTTGCTGATTAAAACTATTGCACTATATTTGTCGCTGAATAAGGGATTTAGAGCGAAAAAGGTGCTTGAAGTCCCGCACCAGCCCACCGCGAAACATTATGATTAAGCAAAATAAATCACATTAAACTATATTACAATTATGACAAAAGCAGATCTCATCAAGAAGATTGCCGCAGCAGCCAATATCAACGCCACAGAAGCCAAGCAAGCTCTTGAGGCCACAACAGATGCCATCAAGCAAGCTCTCGCCGCTGGCGAAAAGGTTCAGCTCATCGGATTCGGCACATTCTCCGTCAACGAGCGTCCCGCACGCGATGGCAAGAACCCTCTCACAGGCGCGCCTCTGCACATCGAGGCAAAGAAGGTTGCCAAGTTCAAGGCTGGCGCAGACCTCGAAAAGCTGCTCAACGCGTAAGCGTCACCACACCCAACGCACGAGCGTAGACAACAACCAAGAAAAGATTCAACCAAACACGCCCTGGAAAAGCCGCAAGGCCTTCCCAGGGCGTTGCGTTTCTATCAAACTATCAATCAGCGCGTGCAAATTTTCATACAAAAACAGACGAAAGACATGTAAAAATTTGCGCATTTCAGCATTAAGGCTTAATTTTGCACGCGAGACAGACGGCAAAATATCAAAACTCAATTTCAATCAATAGTTTTTTGCTGCTTTACGTCATGTAGTATATATCTGTAAGAAAGAACGTTATAACATTTGGCTCGCGTTCCCATCATTAAGATATGCCATGTCGGTAAGTGGTGTAATAAAAAGTAATATTTGTTTTTAGAAAATCCAAATTATCAAAATGTATAACAAAAAAAGAAGCGGCATGAGGAGCTTTAAGCGCTGTTTATTGGCAGGTTCATTCCTCGTTGCCGGCTCCACGGCATTCGCTGAAAGCGACATCAGTGGCACCGTCGTAGACGTGAAGGGCAACCCCTTGGCAGGAGTGGTGGTGAGAGTGGAAGGCAGCAAGAAAGGCACCATCACCGACGGCAATGGCCGCTACACCATCGACGCGACGCCATCGCAACGCCTGCAATTCTCTTTTCTCGGTTTCACAAGCCAAACTGTCAAGGCCGCGCAAAGCAACCAAGTGGTGTTGCACGAAGACGACAAGACCCTTAGCGAAGTGGTGGTCGTGGGCTACGGCACGATGCGAAGGAAAGACGTGACAAGCTCCATCACCACCTTGAAGCAAGACGACCTCAACCTCGGAGTGGTGACATCGCCAGGCGAGCTCCTGCAAGGCAAGGTACCCGGGCTCGTGGTCACCACCACCGCCGACCCCAACGGCGAGCCTTCCGTCACCCTGCGCGGCGCCTCCACGCTTCGCACGGGCGAGGCCATGCAACCTTATTATATTGTGGACGGCGTGCCAGGGGTGGACCTCTCGCTGATTTCGCCCGACGACATCGAGAGCATCGACGTGCTGCGCGATGCCACCGCCACAGCGATATACGGTTCCAAGGCCGCCAACGGCGTCATCATCGTCACCACGAAGAAGGGACGCGACGGCGCAGCGAAGATAGGCTATCGAGGCTATGTGGCAATGGAGAACGTGGCCAAGGACCTTGACCTCGCCACAGCCACGGACCTGCGCGACTATGCCAAGGCCAACAACTTCACCCTGCCCGACGACAAGGGCGCCGACACCGACTGGCAGAAAGAGGTGGAGCGCACCGGCTTCAGCCACAACCACAACCTCTCGGTGAGTGGCGGCACAGCCAAGTCGAGCTACAACGTCAGCCTCAACTACCTCAACCACAAGGGCGTGATAAAAGCCACCGACAAGGAGCGCTTCTCGGCAAGGGCGTTGGCTCAATCCAAGGTGCTGCACGACAGGCTCAACCTCGCCCTCGGCGTGAACTACAGCCGCACCGAGAGCAACGACGTGCCAAGCGGCGGCGACTGGGGCGAAGGTGTCACCGACGCCATGGCTTATTACTCGCCGATACAACCCGTGAGAAACGAGGACGGCAGTTGGTTCAGCTCGTCGAGCGTCACCCACTACTACAATCCAGTGTCGATGATACACGAGGACATGATGAACTATGTGAAGAAGCGGCTGCAAATCACGGGCAAGGCCGACCTCAACCTCATGAAGGGCCTCACGTGGACCGCGCAGTTCTCCTACTCCGACAAGCAGAACATCACGTCCATCTACCACTCCACCAAGTCGCAAATCACGCAAAGCAACGGACAGGCCACACGCAGCACCTATTTCAGCAACAAGAAGGTGTTTGAGACTTATGCCAACTACCAAGCCAACATAGGCGACGACCACCGCCTCGGCTTCATGGCGGGATATTCATGGGAGGAGGCAAACCAAGACGACGGCTTCGGGCTCACGGTGAAAGACTTCTACAACGACAACCTGAAGTATTATGACCTCACGTTCGCCAACAAGATTGACGGCATCGATGCCGTGGAGAGCGGCAACCTCTCGACCCTGCGCATGATTTCCTTCTACGGGCGCGCCAACTACTCCTTCGCCGACAAATACAGCGTCCAGGCGACACTGCGTCGCGACGGCTCGTCGGCATTCGGCAAGAACAACCGTTGGGCTACGTTCCCGTCGGTGAGCGCGGCATGGCGACTGAGCGAGGAGAGCTTCATAAAAAAACTCAACGTGTTCGACAACCTCTCGCTGCACGCCGGATATGGCGTGAGCGGCAACTCACTGGGCTTCGACGCCTTCACCGCCTTGCAGACCTACGCGGCGACGGGATGGTTCCAATACACCGACTCGAAGGGACAGACCCACAACATGCACACCATCGGGGCGACAAACAACTCCAACCCCAACCTGAAATGGGAGCGCACCGGAATGTTCAACATAGGCATCGACTTCGGCTTCTTTGGCGGCAGACTGTCCGGAACGATTGAATACTACGACAAGCGCACGTCCGACCTCATATATTATTACCCCGTGTCGACCAACCGCTATGCCTTCGGCACCATGACGGCCAACGTGGGCGACATAAGCAACAAGGGCGTGGAACTGAGCTTACACGCCGTGCCCGTGACGACAAAGAACTTCAAGTGGACCACGAGCCTCAACCTCTCGCACAACAGCAACAAGGTGGTGAAACTCTCCAACCAGACGTTCTCCGTGAACTACATCAACGAGGCCGACTGCATGATCACCGGCAACAATGGTGTCTGCGTGCAGCGCATCATGGAGGGATGTCCCATCGGGCAGTTCTACACCTACGAGTGGGCTGGCTACAACGACAAGGGCGTCAGCCAGTTTTATGTCCACGACCCCGCCACGGGCGAGCGCACCGGCGAGACGACCACCAAGCCCCAAGACACCGACCGCGTGAAGACCGGCAGCGCGCAACCCAAGCTCACCTACGGATGGAACAACACGCTGGCCTACAAGCGCTGGAGCCTCAACGCCTTTTTCCAGGGCGTGATAGGCAACAAGATTTTCAACGCCTTGCGCGCTCAGGGCAACTGCGTGAGCCTCATCTCGCAAGGAAAGAACGTGCTCAAGGAGTGCCTCACCGACCAGAAATATGGCGACGTTAACTCGCAAGCACCGTCCGACCGCTGGATAGAGAACGGCAGCTATCTCCGCCTGTCAACGCTCACCTTGGCCTACGACTTCGGGAAGATAGGCGATTGGGTAAGCAGCCTCTCCGTGTATGCCACCTGCGACAACGTGTTCACCATCACGGGATACAAAGGCACCGACCCGGAGGTTGACCTCGGCGGCCTGACGCCCGGCATACAATGGCGAAACCATTATTACCCCCACACCCGCACGTTCATGATGGGCGTGAAAGTCAACTTTTAATGTTTAAGCAATCATGGGAAAAATGAAATACTTGATGGCGGCGGCCATTGTCACCATGGCCACGGCGGCGTGCACCGACCTCGACGTGGATGTCAAGTCGAAACTGACGCAATATCCTACCGAGTCGGAGATAGCCTTGGAAGGCAAGATGGCTGACGCCTACTATGCATTCCGCGAGCAGCTCGGCAACAACTACAACCGCTACCAGACCTTCTCGTCCGACGAGGCGACAGGCCTGAGCTTCGACGGCGACTACTACGACGGGGCTGAGAACATCAACCCCACCCTGCACACCTTCCTCGCGAGCGACAAGCCCCTCAACTGGTGGAGCGACGTGGCAGGTGGCATCACGAGGTGCAACAAGCTCATGAGCGAGCTTTCGGAAACCGACAACGCCACCACGAGGCGTTACATAGCCAACCTCCGCGCCGTGCGAGCCTTCTACCACTTCATCTTGATGGACAGCTATGGCGACGTGCCCATACTTGACAAGATATTCGACGACAACGAGGCCATCGAGCGCAAGCCGCGCAAGGAAGTGGCTGAGTTCATAGAGAAGGAGCTCAAGGAGTGTCTGCCCGACCTCTCCACGGCAAGCGATGCCTCAACCTACGGCAAGCCTAACAAGTGGATGGCGGAGGCGCTCCTGGTGAAGCTGTACATCAACTGGGCGGTATACACCTGTGGCAACGTGGCCGACTATGACCCAAGCACCACGGCAAACACGAAACTCAACGACGCGGTGGCATATTGCGACGACATCATCCAGAGCGGACTCTTCAACCTCTCCGACAACTATCGCAAGAAGTTCCTCTACGACAACGGGGCGCAAATCAAGGACTTCATCTATGCCATGCCCTACGACTGCGTGTCGGCGCAAGGCATGCTCTACGGGCGTTTCCGCACGTTCAGGAAGATAGACCAAGGCTCGCCGACGGGCTATTACAACGGGCTGATGAAAAAGTCGTGCGCCGGCATCTGCGCCATGAACCCGGAGTTCAGCGACCTTTTCACCCTCAAAGGCGACGAGCGCAACAAGTGCGTGCTCATGGGAAAGGTGTTCATCCACGACGCCATAACGGGCGAGGAGACTTCCACACCTTATATGTATAATGGCTCACAACTGGAGTTCACCAAGACCATCACGCTGAAAAAGGGCGGCGAGGCACAGCTCAACGCCGGAGCCACGCCCGACGGATGGCGGCAAGGCTACAGGTCGATAAAGTTTTATCCCAATCCCAACGAGTTTGCCGAGCATGACCGCTACCAGAGCAACGACGTGCCAATATTCCGCTATGCCGACATATTGCTGGAAAAGGCGGAGGCCATACTCCGCGGAGCCAACGCCACCAACGGCGACACGCCTCAGAGCCTGTTCAACCAGATTCGCGCTTACGTCAATGCGCCATTGCTCGACCACGCGCCATCGCTGAAGGAGATTCTCGATGAGCGAGGACGTGAGTTCTTCGACGAGAACTGGCGCCGCAACGACATGATACGCTTCGGCACATTCGAGAGCGAGTATGGATTCCACAGGAAAGGATTCGCCAACGCCAACTTCGACAAGCGACGCCGCGTGTTCCCCGTGCCGACATCGGTGATGGAGGAAAACACCAACTGGAAGCAAAACGACGGATACCAAGAGAAGTAAAGCGGTGTAAACACCTGAAAAACAGCACCAAGCAGCATACAAACGCAAACAGGGGCGGCCCGAAAGGACCGCCCCTGTTCGTTTATATCAGCGTCACATTATTTGTAGCGTAAACTCCCCACGTCGGGGTATCGTTGAAACCGCGTCGCCGTTACGCTTGAATCGCGTCGCCGTTACGCTTGAATCGCGATGCCGTTACGCTTGAATCGCGACGGCTTTACGCTTGAATCGCGACGGCTTTACGCTTGAATTCCTAAGTGGCTATGTTTCAACGTTTTCGGCCATAGCCTACCCTACTTTGTCAACGTGAGCTTGGCCGTCTGCACGTTGGCGCTATTAGTGCCAATCATTATGTCGAAATCGCCCGGCTCAAGCACGGTCTTGCCCTCGTTGTCGTAGAAGCTGAGGGTGGACGCGTCAATGCTGAACGACACCGCTTTGCTCTCGCCCTTTGCGAGATGCACACGCTGGAAGCCTTTCAGCTCTTTTACGGGTCTCACGATGCTCGCATAGCGGTCGCGGATGTAAAATTGCACGATTTCATCGCCATCACGGTTGCCCGTATTGGTAATGGTGGCGGTTGCCGTAACCTTGCTACCTGCGGTCATCGTCGGAGAGGAAAGCTTCACCGGAGAGTAACTGTAAGTGGTATAGCTCAAACCATATCCGAAAGGATAGAGCGGGCCCTGCGCCACGTCGGTATAGTTGCTTTGGTATTTGCGGAACACCTTGCTGCCGTCCTCCACGGGGCGACCCGTGTTGAGGTGGTTATAATAGAGAGGCTCCTGCCCAGTGACGCGTGGGAA
>DAIOUH010000036.1:0-15553 GCA_036751585.1 Prevotella sp.
GACTGGCTGATGGCGACAATATCCGTGAACTCGGCATTGGTAATCCAATGGTAATGGGTCACGACCTCGCCGTAGATAAGCGACAGCATGGCATAGCCTCCACCAAAGTTGAAGATGCCAATCTTGCTGAATATATAGAATAACTGTAGAAATATCATTTCCGTCTTCTTTGAAGTTTACCATACAAGAATCCTCCCGTGCCTGCAAGGATGATAATCCATACGGGATTGAATTTCAGCCGCCATATCAACAGGCAGCTCACCGCCACTATCCAAATGTTCTTCCAACTGATATTGGCTGTCTTGGCCATCTTGAAACACGGTGAGGCGATGAGGGCCACCACGGCAGGTCGCACGCCCTCGAAAAACTTCTCCACCCACACGTTATCCTTGAAGTTGTGGAAGAACATGGCTATGATAAGAATGGCTATGATGGACGGAATGGCTATGCCCAAGGCACCAACTATTCCGCCCCACAATCCTTTGAGCTTGTACCCTATATGGCTTGCCATGTCGATGGAGAATATGCCTGGCGTGGTCTGCGCCACGACCATGATGTCGACAAACTCCTGTTTTTCCAGCCAGTGGTTCTTGTTGACAAACTCTTCCTCCATGATTGGTATCATGGCATAGCCTCCACCCAAGGTGAAGGCCCCTATCTTGTTACAGGTAAGAAAAAACTTTAATAACATCTACTTACTATTCCGCCAGTTGTCTATACATGGGGTTATCCTTGCTTTCTACTTTTGCTTCTCGTGCTCAGGCACCACGGCGAAATAAACCACGTCGTGGTCGGTGAGGTTCTCCATGTAGTGGCTATGGTTCATGGGGCAATAGTGGCACTGGCCGGCACGGCACTCTTCCACGGTGTCGTCGTAATGGAAAGTCAACGTGCCGCTAATGACGAAGATAATCTCCGAGTTGCCCTTGTGGGTATGCAGGCCGCTGGACGCGCCCGGACGGAGAGTGGAATACATTATCTTCACGTTGTCATCCACATAGTTGCGCGTGTCCAAATGACCCTTACCGCCCTTGAAACCTGTGAGATGAGCTTCTGGAATCTTCTCGAAATCAATAATCATGGCTAATTGTATTTATGGTTTTGTGATTTGATCTTAACTGTTGATGGCATCGCCAGAGGCTGGGGCTGAGAGCTTTGCCACCTCGTCGAGCCACAACGTGGCCCCGGCATCTGATGGCATGCGCCAATCGCCACGTGGCGACAGGGTCACGGATCCCACCTTGGGACCATCGGGCAAGCAAGAGCGCTTGAACTGCTGATTGACGAACCTGCGGCAGAACGTGCCAAGCCAATGAAGGATGACATCGTCGGAATAGTGGCCCACGCCATCCTCAGTGGCAACACCGTTGCCAAACGCCTTCTTCGCGAGCATGAATATCTTGCGCGGGCTGAAGCCATTGCGGAGGAAATGGTAAAGGAAGAAATCGTGAAGCTCGTAAGGACCCACGAGGTCTTCCGTCTTCTGCTGTATGTTGCCCTCCTCGTCGGCTGGTATCAGCTCCGGCGATATTGGAGTGGCTATGATGTCGTAAAGCGTTGACGCCGACTTGTCGTCGACAGTCTGCGCAACGAACTTCACCAAGTATTTTATCAGCGTCTTTGGTATCGACGTGTTGACACCATACATAGACATGTGGTCGCCATTGTAAGTGGCCCATCCAAGGGCGAGCTCTGAGAGGTCGCCCGTGCCGATGACCAGTCCGTTGAGCTTGTTGGCGAGATCCATGAGTATCTGCGTGCGCTCGCGTGCCTGTGAGTTCTCATAAGTCACGTCGTGCACGTCAGGGTCTTGACCTATGTCCTCGAAATGTTGCATCACGCTCTTGGATATGTTCACCTCGCGCATGTCCACGCCAAGGCTTTGCATCAGGCTCACGGCATTGCGATGGGTGCGCCCCGTGGTGCCAAAGCCTGGCATGGTGACACCCACGATGCCCTTGCGGTCGAGCTTGAGCTTGTCGAAGGTCTTCACGCACACAAGGAGCGCGAGCGTGGAGTCGAGTCCGCCACTGATGCCAAGCACAACCGTCTTGGCATGAGTGTGCAGGATGCGCTTGGCGAGACCCATCACCTGGATGTTGAAAATCTCGTCACACGACTTCTGCATGTCAACGTCGGAAGGTATAAACGGATGCGGGTCCACATGGCGCTCAAGCGTGAAATCGTGAGGCACGGCGGCGGCCTCGGCACGTCCAATGTGTATCTCCTCGCCTATCATGCGCCGCTGGGCGTTCACGAACGTGGTGTTGCTACGCCTGTCGGAATTGAGCTTCTCCACGTCGATTTGCGCGAAGACGAGCTGGCTTTCCATGGCGAAACGCTCGCTCTCGGCAAGCAGTTGACCGTTCTCATAAATCAAGGCGTTGCCACCATAGACCACGTCCTGCGTGCTCTCGCCGAAGCCCGCGCCACTGTACACATAACCGCAAATGGTGCGCGCGCTCTGCTGGCAGAGAAGGCTCTTGAGGTAATCGTGCTTGCCAATGAGCTCATCGCTCGCCGAGAGGTTGAAGATGATGTCGGCACCAGCCAAGGCGAGATGGTTGCTCGGAGGCGTGGGAGCCCACACGTCCTCGCAAATCTCAACGCCAAACAACACGCCATCGCCAGTACGGAACAGTTGTGGGGCGGGAGTGATATACACTGGATGACCGGCATAGCGAATCTCCTGTGGACGCAAGTCTTGCGAAGAGGCAAACCAGCGCTTCTCGTAGAACTCGCTGTAATTGGGGAGGAAAGTCTTGGGCACGATGCCGAGAATCTTGCCACGCTGAATGACAATGGCACAGTTGAGCAACAAGTCGCCAGCCACCAAAGGCACTCCAATGATGGAGATGATGTCCAACTGGCGACTGAATTCCAACAGTTGCATCACGCAGTTCTCCGTAGCGTCCAAAAGGAGCTGCTGGCGGAAGAGGTCCTGACAAGTATATCCCGTGACGCTGAGCTCCGGAAAGACGATTATCTCGGCGCCTTGCCCCTCAGCCATGGCTATTTGCGACTCAATTTCCTTGATGTTGCTTACACAGTCGGCAACCTTCACCGTGGGTACCGCTGACGCCACCTTAACAAATCCGTACTTCATATAGGTTTTTATCTAATAGTGACTTGAGTGGCGCCATATCCGTATTCCTGGAACGACGCGTCTTGCCACTGGTAAGACTTGTGTTTATAGGTCAGCTCGTTGATGAGCGCGCGCCTCAACACCCCAGCGCCCTTGCCGTGGATGAAGATGAGCTTTTGGCCTTTCTTGTTCTCATATTGTTTCAAGGTGTCGCGAAACACCTTCATCTGGTATTCGAGTATGTCGCCAGCCTGCATGCCCTGCGTGGTGTCGAGCAACGTCTCGGCGTGCAAGTCCACGACAATGGCGTCATCGAGGCCACGGTTGCGGATATACGGCGCGTTCTTTGCGTTGCCCTTGCTTTGGTTGTCCTCGTAACGGCGCACGAGCTGCTTTTTCTTGTCGGCTGTGGCCTCGTCGTGGGCTTGCGTGGCGGCATGGCTGTACATCTCCTTCTTCAGCTCCTTGGCATCCACCACGAGTGGCCTTACGGCCTTGTCGTTTTCAATGATGGTATACAGCAGCACGGGGTTCTCGAAGAAAGGCGTGTCCTCGAAAGTGTGGGTCTTGTAAAACTTCAAAGGCTCAAGCCTCAGCTCCACGTTGACCGGTGCCTTCATGATAAAGTTCTTGTCGCGCTTGTAAGCGAGGAGCTGCACCACGAGCCTGCCCACGTGGTTGATGTCCTGGGCGTTCATCTCCTCGATAAACACCTTGGTATTGGGCTCAGCCTCTCCCTCTGTCTTGATGGAACAACTGTTGCCCTCCACCGAGAAGATGACATAGCGCAGGTAATAGTTGCTGTCGTTCACGAAATAAGCCTCAAAGTGCGGCGTGTCGAGACTGCTGTCGCTTGTAGGCGCGAAGGCTATATAAGCCGACAACTGGTTGCCGCCCTTGCGTTCCTCTGCCTTGGGGCGGAAGGTGACATCCTTGGAGAGGTCAACCGTGTCGGGTGCCGACATGTCTACTTCCTCGTCCTGTCCTTCCTGCATCATCGCCTTCACCGAGCGGTGGCCACGCAACAGCGGTGTCTCCGCGGCTTTCTGCTCCTGTGCCTCCGCACGACGGTTGATGACATTGGCAGTGCTGTAATCCTCGCTTTCCACCACTACGACCTCATTGACGGGAGTGGGTATCTGGAAACCATCCTCATCCTCCACCAACACTATATTCTTCCCTTGGAAACCGGCAACCTTTCCGCCACCAGTCTCGCTAAGAAACTTTACTTTATCTCCTATCTTCATACAATTGTCCTTTGTTCTTATTGTGGTATTAGCAAGTTTATGGCATAAGCAAGTTGGCGTCGCCATAGCTCAAGAAGCGGAATCCGTGGGACAAAGCGTAGTCGTAGACCACACGCCAGTCGCCCTTCAAGAAAGCGCTCACCAGCAAAAGCAACGTGCTCTTGGGCTGATGGAAATTGGTGACAAGAATCTTCACTATCTTGTATATATATCCTGGAGCTATGATGATTCGCGTGGACGTGTGAAGCGCCTCAAGACCGTCGCGGTCGAGATAGTCGAGTATCGCTTTTATCGAATCGCTCACTTGGACGGGTTTGCCATCGACTATGACGAGACCATTGTCATCGTGAGGCAAATCGTAGGGCTCCCACTGCTCCACGCTCAGCTCCTCCTCGGTGGCATTGGGATTGCGAAGAATCCTCACGCCGATATAATACAGGCTTTCAAGCGTGCGGACGCTCGTGGTGCCTACGGCTATAGCCTTGCATTCGTGTTGCAGGAGGCGCTCAAAAGTGTGACGATGCACCACAATATACTCCGAGTGCATCTTATGGCCTTCTATCTCCTCCGTCTTCACGGGCTTGAACGTTCCAGCGCCAACGTGCAGCGTCACCTCGTCACGAGTGATGCCATGGGCATCGATGTCTTTCAGCACCTTGTCGGTGAAGTGCAGGCCAGCCGTCGGAGCCGCCACACTGCCCTTGATTTTGGAATAAACCGTCTGGTATGTGGTCTTGTCGCTTTCCTCAGTCTTGCGGTTGAGGTATGGAGGGATTGGAAGCTCGCCAACGGCGTCGAGAATCTCCGCGAAGTTGACCTCGGCGGCATCCCACTCAAAGTCGACCCAATAGTTGGTGCCACCACTCTTCTCTATCGTCTTGCTCCTGTCCATCGTCGCAGACAGGGTGAGCTTGTGGCCTTTGATCTCAAAGTCTCTCTTCAGCGCGCCGTCCTTCCATTTCTTGAGGTTGCCTATCATGCAGAGCCAACTGCAACGAGATGTCGACTGGAACATCTGCTCATAGTCGGCAGGTTGCGCAGGCTCCATGAGGAAGACCTCTATCAGCGCGCCGGTCTCCTTGCGGAAATGCATGCGCGCCTGGATAACCCTCGTGTTGTTGAAGACCATCAACGCTCCCTTGGGCAGATACTGTGGGAGGTTATAGAAGATGTCATCCGACAGCTTGCCCTTGTTGTATACCAACAACTTGCTGTGGTCACGTTCCTTCAAAGGGAACTTCGCTATGCGTTCATCTGGAAGGCAATAGTTATAATCGTCTATTCTTATATGTTTTGTATCCATGTGCTTATTGTGTTTTCTCATACCATGATGTCGCCAAACGCCAACAGCGTCACCGCCGCGATGGTGAGCACCAAAGTAGCCACCACCACGTCGATGTCGGCCTTGGCATATCCCGACGCGGTATATTGTGATGAGATATATTGAAATTTAATGTTGAACTTATAAAACAACTTGTAGAATACCAAGTAGACCACGGCTCCCACGAAAGAGCCATAAAGCATGCCGCAAAGGATGTCGGAAGGGTAATGCACGCCCAAATAGAGTCGTGTCCAGCAGTTGAGCAAAGCCCAAAGAAACATTACCGTCGTGAAAAGCTTGTCGCGCACGAGCAAGCTGAAAAACATCGCCAACGAGAACGTGTTGGCGGCATGCGACGAGAAGAAACTATAACTCTCGCTCAGCGTGCCAGCAATGAGGTTCAATTGCATCTTGATCATCGGGTCATTGCATGGGCGCAACCTCCCGACCATCGGCTTGACGATGAAATCTCCTACACCGCCGGCAAGCAGGACGCACACCAAAGCGGCGCCAACGATCAGCCCTATCTGCGCCATCGTCTCATGATTCTTCACAACAAGGTAGAACAAGGCAAGATAAAGAGGTATCCACGTCAACCCTGATGTCAACATTGGGACTAACGCGTCGAAGTAAACAGAGTTGCCGCTATTAAACAAGCGCAACAATGACAGGTCTGCCGACAAAAAACTTTCAAGCATCATCAAATCTTTTCTATCACGCCAGACTTAATCCAGCCTTCTCTTCCATCGCCAAGCTCCACTTGCTTCCAGCCTTTCAGTCCGTCGTCTATGATGTCCACCCTCGTGCCCTCATGTATGACGAAAGCATCGGGACTCTTATCCTCAGGAGTTGACTTGACACTGATGGACGGTGACATCACGATGGCGCCACAACCGTGCTGAAGCCAGTATTTCTGTTGCCAAGCGAAAAGCGTGGAAAACACGAACACCACCAAGAAAGCGGCACTGCCAAAGAAGCCCACCTTGCGCAACCACAGTGGCGAGGCAAAGAGATAGCAAAGCATGAGGATGAGCGCAACAATGACGCTGCCTACGCTCCAAGAGGCCCACGTGTCTATATTGGCGAAAGATACCACACTACGATATAAAGCCACAAAGAAGTTGTCTGACTCGGGTGCTATCTTGTCTATGGTCTTGGAACGCGCGAACTGAAGGTTAAACCTCACGTCAGCGTCGCTCGGTGAGAGCCTGTAGGCTCGCTCGTAATTGAGGATGGCCTGCGCAATGCTGTCGGAACGGTAATACGCGTTACCCAAATTATAGTACAAGTCAGCTGACACTCCTTGCCGCAGCAACGCCTTGTAATCGGATATTGCCTGTTGGTAATTGCCTTGGCGATAATAATAGTCGGCTACCTCCTTGGTGATGGCAGAGCCCGATATTGGGCTAAGGATCATCGCCAAAAGCAAGATGACAAATATATTGAAACGGTGCTTTATCATTTTCTTTTCTTCATTACGTCTTCTATGTCCACAATGGCAGTCATGGCCGACTGGAACGTCTTTTCCATGTTGCCGGCCTCGTCGCCTGGCGCGTAACGCTCAAACTCGCATTCCTCAAGGGCAGACATGAACTTGCTGATAACGTCCTCGCCCACTCCACGCGTTGCGAGATTCTCCTTTATGTTGTCGCGAGAGAGGCTTTCCACTGGCATGTTAAGTTTATAGCTCACATAGCCCCACAAAGTGCGGAGCACCTCATCATAAAACTCAGCCGTATTGTGCTCAAACATCAGCTTGCTCGCCCTCTTCAAGCGCTTACGCGCGATCTTGTTGGCGCGCTTGCCACGCATCTTCACAATGTCGCCATTCTCTATGGCACGGCGACGGAACACTATGAGAAGTATCACGAAAGCCACCAATGGCAACAACAAGCAAACCCAATATGCCGCACTGTCGAAGAAGAGCTTGCCCGCATTGGATGTAGCAGACGGCCCATTCTTGATGGAATGAATATCGTTGTCGGCAATCTTGTCGAAGCTCTCTGTCGAGCCTTTGCCATCACCAGGGGTCACGTTGACGACAAAGGGCTGGGTATGCAATGTCTTGTAGGCGTTGGCGTCAACGTCGTAATAGATAAACGACACCGCAGGAATGGTGTACTTGCCTTGGTTGCGAGGCACGGCAAGGAAATCGTAGACCATGTTTCCTCCCACTCCGGCATTGGTCAGCTTCGTTTTGTCAGTCACCTTCGGGTCATACTTGTCGAATCCCTTCGGGAATTCCACCACGGGCTGCTTTATGAGCTTGAGATTGCCCGTACCGCCCACGACGACCCTCAACGTGATGGGCGAGCCGGCCTTGACCTCCTTGCTGCTGAGGCTTGCCGTGATATTGAACTTGCCTACGCCGCCAGAGAATCCCACTGGCTTTGCCGGCAATGGATCCACCTGGACAGACAAACCAGGGGCGACGATATTGCGCTTCACCTCTACATAGCCCGAACCGCCATTGAAGAACGCCTCGAAAGGATCAACGTTGCGGTTCTGCTGAACCACTATTCCCTTGAAGGTAATGGACGGTATCTGTAGCGAGCCTGTCATCTGTGGGTACATTAGATATTGGCTCCAAGTGACACAACGGTACGGACGACCGTCAACCCTCTCCATGTGGAAGCTCTTCTGCTGTGGCAATGGAATCTCCTGACTGTGGAATCCAGTCAAGTCTGGCATCTTGCCCTCCAGCTGGGTAAGGTCCACGAGAGTGTAAACCTTGTATGTGAGAAGCACTGGTTCCTGCTCGTGAACCCGTCGCTTGTTGGCTGTCACCTTGATAAATAAGTCTTTGCCAGTGATTGCCGAGCCAGCCTGCGCCATCCTTGGCTGCTGCCCGCCACCATCTTGGTGCATCTGCGGGGCACCGCCATTGCTTCTGGCGCGTCCGCTCACGGCGATGCGCACCGGGCGTGAGGCGATGTTGTGTCCCCTAACACGCGCGTGCGCCGCGGGGATGGTGTAAACTCCATCCTTCGCGGCGAATACCGTGAAAGTGAACGTGATTGACGATGAGCTCGACGTGTGGCCATTAATCATCTGGTAACTGCTCTGCTGCGAGGTATACGGACCGGCTATGAGCTCAAGCCCGGAAGGAATGTTACCCGCGCGGAAATCCTCCACGTCTTGCGTGTTTATGGTATAAGCTATCCGGAAGTTCTCGCCAGCCGACACCTTGGACGGTGCCGACACTGATATTTGCGCGTTGGCATCGCCCACGCCCTCTACCAGAAAGCCTATGATAAACGAGATATATAAGAGTAAACGTTGCGCCATATATTATTTGATCATTAACTCCTTAAAATCCATACAAGCGGTTTGGTGCCATCACCAGTTCTTTTCCAAGCGTCTCCGCTGAGGCTGTATCTCATGCTTCTTGAGCCTCTGTTGGGTTTGCTTTTCTTCTTGCTCGGCATAGTTGAGAAGTTGCTCGGCGTTGTCCTTGCTCATCTTCTCCTGCTGCTTCTGCTTTTGTTGCTGGTCTTGGTTCTTGTTTTTATTGTTTTTATCGTTCTTGTTTTGTTTTTGCTTCTGCTTGTCCTTGTTCTTGTTTTGCTGCTTGTCTTGGTTCTTCTGATTCTTCTGCTGTCTCATGCACAAGGCGAGGTTGTATCTTGTCTCGTTGTCCTTTGGGTTGTTTCTCAAGCTTTCCTCGTAAGCCTTGATGGCGTCGGCGAAAAGGCTGTGCTTCTGGCAAGCCACGCCAATGTTGTGCCACACCTTTGCCTTTCTGAGCTTGGAAGTCTCACACTTCGCCGCGTTTTGCAATTGGCTCACCGCCGCGCTGTCTTTCTGCTGCATGAGCAATGCCGTGCCCAGGTTGTACAAAGCCTGCGGGTTAGACGGGTTCTTGCTCAGCGCCTTCCTGTATTCTATCTCAGCCTTGGCATAGTTTTGCTGACGATACAGCCGGTTACCATTTCTGATAAACTGCCTGTCGCTCTGCGCGCTGGCGTCAACGAATGTCAACACGCACACGGCCAACAACAAGATATATTTATAGAATCTCATATTACTTCCTTTTCTTAAACAACTTGATGTTTTTCAGCTTCGGGTTCCTTGATTCCAAGACACATACCTCCACGATGAGAATGAGCAAGGCGAATATGGCGAAAGCCTGGAACTGCTCATTATACTCACTGTAAATCACGGAATCGGTGTCACCTTTCTGCAGTTTCGTTATCTGGTCGTTCAGCTCTTCCTGCGCGTCAGCGGTGTTGTCCACGTGGATATACGTCCCGCTGCCGGCCTTTGCCACCTCCTTGCACATTTGCTCATTGAGAGCCGACATCACGGTCTGTCCGCTGGCGTCCTTCATGTAGTTGCCGTCTCCCAATGGTATGGGAGCGCCCTTCGGACTTCCCACTCCGAGGATGAACACGTTGATGCCTTGCTTCTTGGCTGCCGCGGCGGCTTCCTCGGCACCACCCTCATGGTCCTCACCATCGGTGATGACGATAATGGCACGCCCTACCTTGTCTTGTTTCGTGAAGCTGTGCATGGCCACCGTTATGGCCCTGCCGATGTCGGTGCCTTGGGTCTGGATGAGCGAAGGGTCAATGTTCTGCAAGAACATCTTTGCCGACACATAATCGCTGGTTATAGGCAGTTGCACGAAAGCGTCACCGGCAAACACCACCAAGCCGACCTTGTCGTTGGTGAAGTGGTCTACCAGGTTCTCCACGAGCATCTTGCTCTTGTCGAGACGGCTGGGAGCCACGTCCTGGGCAAGCATGGAGTTGGATATGTCCATACAGATTATCGCCTCGATGCCATTGCGAGACTCGTGCGATATTTTCGCGCCCATCTGCGGCCGTGCCAACATGACTATGAGGATAGCGAGGGCGGCATTAAGCAGCCAGAACTTTACCGATGGACGAAACTTTGACACGTCGGGCATGAGCTCTTTCACCAAGGCGGGGTCGCCAAACTTGCGCAACTTTGCCTTGCGCTGTCGCCACATGACAAGCCTTACCAATGCCAGCAATGGTATCAGCCACAACAACAACAGATATATAGGATCTTCAAATCGAAGCATATCGTTAAGTTCTTACACTAATTTTAATCTCATACAAATGAAGCCGAACACGGATATTATCTCGCGCACGCTACGGCAAGCGTCGCAGGACCGTGTTTCTCAGGAGTATCTCCAAGAGGAGCAATAGCACGGCGGCAAGGGCAAAGGGCTGATAAGCCTCATAGCGTTTAGAAAATTTCTTCACGTCCATCTTGGTCTTCTCCAGCTTGTCGATGTCCTTGTATATCCTTTTCAATTGCGCCGTGTTGGTGGCCCTGTAGAAGTTGCCGTCGGTCGTGGCGGCTATGTCGCTAAGCGTCTTCGTGTCAATGTCAACAGGCATGTTGACATACTGCACTGTTCCGCCCACGGGCATCGGATACGGTGCCACCTTGTCGGTGCCCACGGCGATGGTGTATACACGTATGCCAAGCGACTTGGCTATCTGTGCCGAAGTCATTGGCGAGATGTCGCCCATGTTGTTTGAACCATCGGTAAGCAGTATCACGACCTTGCTTTTTGCCTTCGACTCTTTCAGTCGGGATATGGCATTGGCAAGACCCATGCCTATGGCCGTGCCGTCTTGTATCAATCCTCTTGCCGCGATGTCAGTTCTCACGTTTTGCAGCAAATTGAGCAGCGAGGCGTGATCTGTTGTCATAGGGCACTGCGTAAACGCCTCGCCGGCGAATATCGTCAGTCCGATGTTGTCGTCGGGTCTGCCCGATATGAAGTCGGCAGCCACGTCCTTTGCCGCCTCTATGCGGTTAGGCTTCAAGTCCTCGGCGAGCATGGAGGTTGACACGTCCATGGCAAGCATTATGTCGATGCCTTCCACGGTCTTGTTGCCCCACGAGTTGTGGGTCTGCGGACGGGCAAGGATGATGACAATGAGCGTGAACGTGAGGCAACGCAGCAGCATTGGCAGGTTCATGATATGCTCTCGCCAGCTCTTCGGGGCATTGAGGTACGCCCGCGTGTCGCTCATACGCATAGTGGGCTCACTCTTCTTTCGACCGAGGAAATACCACAACACGTAAGGAATAAGCAGCAACAGCAGCAAGAAATATTCTTTATTCGCGAATTCCATTTTTCACATTATTATATATAGCAACTCGTCAAGCCTACATCATCAACAGGTACACATTATATATAATGTAAGCCAAGAGCAGGAAAGCTACCACGCCGCCTGCCCAAAGCAACGTCTTGATGGTGATGCGGTTGGACCTCACCTTCTTGTCGTCGTCGGAGAGCCGCGGCACTATCTTCTCTTCCACCGCCTGTCCCTCTTGCTTGGTCTCATCGATGAAGTTGACCGCCTTGACGAGGTTCAGGTCGTTCTCGTTGAGCTGCGTAGAGTATTTTGCGAACTTCACGAGGTCTGCCGTTTGGAACAATTGCCTGAGTTCATCGATCATCTTGCGGTCGCCCGCGGCTTGCAGGTGGTCGATAATCTGGTCGGTGGTCATCTCAAGGGCATTGAACCCGAAGCGTTCCTTTATGTATTGTCGCAAGGTGTCGGTAAGCTGCGTGTAGTACGCCTTTTGGTCATCGCTCACCTGCAAGTGCTCATTCTTGATATGTTCTATCTTGCTCAGCGCGCGCTGATGTGGCGGCACGTGGCGCACGATGCGCACCTTGGTGATAATAGGCTTGTTTTCTTTCAAGCGCACGAACAGGTAGGCTCCGCCCACCAATATAAGCAGCACCAGAACGGAAAGCCAGAAAAAAGGCCTCCACTCCGCCCACTCGAACGGGTTGTCCTGGGCGTCCTTCGGCGGGAAGAACTGGTTGGGGTGCAACGTGTCCACGTCCACCGTTATGACCTTAAGCGCCGCCGTGCCGCCCTTGTAGGGCTTGCCGTTCACCCTCACCGTCAGCGCGGGTATGGCATAGAGCCTCTCGCCGAACGAGGTGACGACATAGGCTTTCTCAACCTTCATCTCGTCTCCCGAGCTCAGCGTGTCTGGAGCCGGCGACTCCACGACTTCCACGCCCGGCACGACATACTGCCGTTCCTTTAACCTTGGCCATTGCAGCTTAGAGCCTTTGGGGAAGGTGACCGTCAGCCTCAACTTGGTCTGCTCGCCAATGAGCATAGCCACGGAGTCCACGGTCTGCTCCACCGTCACCTGGGCTTTCAACCCTACCGACAGCAACAGCAGAAAGAGCGTCAATATATACTTAGCATTTCTTTTCATCGTAATGTCATCTGTTAGGCTCTTTTCTTGAAGAGAAGTATCAACGACTTGGCGAAGTCCTCGTTGGTGGCTATCGACACCCAGTCGACCTTGCTCTTGGCGAACGTCGTCTTCAGTCGCTCCTCGCGCCTGAGCCAATAAGCGGTATGCGCGCGGCGCAGCTTCTTGTTTGACGTGTCAATGTACATCTCGTGGCCCGTCTCCGCGTCGCGCACCTTCAGCAGTCCTATGTCTGGCAGGGTCTTGGCGCGCTGGTCGTAGACCTGGATCGCCACCATGTCGTGCTTGCGGTTGGCAATCTCCATCTCTTTTTGGAAGTCCTTGTCATCGTAGAAGTCGCTGATGACAAACGAGGTGCACCGCCTTTTCATCACGCGCGTCAGGTAAGCCGTGGCTGCCGCGATGTCCGTCTTGTGGCTCACGGGATGGAAGTCGAGCATCTCCCTGATGATGTACAGGATGTGCTTGCGACCTTTCTTTGGTGGAATATACTTCTCAATTCGGTCGGAAAAGAAGATCACGCCTATCTTGTCGTTGTTTTGTATGGCGGAGAAAGCCAACGTGGCGGCTATCTCCGTAGCCATATCACGCTTTGTCTGGCTTGCCGTTCCGAAATCGAGCGAGCCAGACACGTCGACGAGGAGCATGACCGTAAGCTCACGCTCCTCCTCAAAGACCTTCACGTAAGGGCGGTGAAGTCTCGCCGTGACATTCCAGTCGATGTCGCGCACGTCATCGCCAAACTGATACTCCCGCACCTCGGCAAACTCCATGCCCCTGCCCTTGAAGGCGGAGTGGTATTGCCCGGCGAAGATGTTTTGGCTCAGACCGCGAGTCTTTATCTCGATCTTCCTTACTTTTCCAAGAATCTCAGAAGTATCCATTAAGGCACCTCCACCTTATTGATGATTTGACTTACTATTTCCTCACTGGTCACGTTGGCAGCCTCAGCCTCGTAAGACAAGCCGATGCGATGGCGAAGCACGTCGTGAGCTATGGCCCTCACGTCCTCTGGCACCACATAGCCGCGGTGCTTGATGAAAGCGTAGGCGCGCGATGCCTTGGCGAGGTTGATGCTCGCACGGGGCGAGCCGCCAAAGGTAATCATGTTTTTCAGTTCTGGCAAGCCGTAACGGTCCGGGAAACGCGAAGCGAACACTATGTCGGCGATATACTGCTCAATCTTCTCGTCGATATACACCTGGCCCACGACCTCACGGGCCTTGATAATGTCGTTGGCGCTGCACACGGGCTGCACCTTCGGGAATGTCTTTTGCACGTTCTCCCTGATGATTCTCTTCTCCTCCTCAATTGTCGGATAACCAATCACCACCTTCAGCATGAAACGGTCCACCTGCGCCTCTGGCAACTGGTAGGTTCCCTCTTGCTCGATTGGGTTCTGCGTGGCGAGCACGAGGAATGGCTTTGGCAAGTCGAACGTCTGGTCGCCGATAGTGACTTGGTGCTCCTGCATGGCCTCAAGCAGGGCGCTCTGCACCTTTGCCGGAGCGCGGTTTATCTCATCCGCCAACACGAAGTTGGCGAAGACAGGGCCTTTCTTCACATGGAAGCTCTCGTCTTTCTGCGAGTAGACCATGGTGCCCACGACATCGGCAGGAAGAAGGTCCGGAGTAAACTGTATGCGTGAGAAATCGGCGTCGACGAGTTGCGACAGGGTCTTGATGGCCAGCGTCTTTGCCAAGCCAGGCACGCCCTCCAAGAGGATATGACCATCGCTAAGCAAGGAAATGAGCAAGGAGTCGACCAAATGCGACTGGCCGATAATCACCCTGCCCATGCCTGTCGTCAAATCGTTGACGAAGCCACTCTGCTGCTCTATAAGGATGTTCAGTTCACGAATATCTACTGATTCTGCCATAATTGAGAAATTTGACTTTTGAATATTCTATATTTGTTTCTTTTCGATACGCAAAAGTACAAATTTCTTTTCGAGGAGCACAACGGAGCGACCTAAATAATATTAAAAAAGAATATGAAGACTTTTTTTTAAGAAAGTTTTGACATAGCTCATGTCATACCTTACAGTAAATCAATGCCTTCACGCTTTAGCGCGGTCTTGGCGAGACGCTCATACACGAGTCCCAAGTCGGCGAAACGCGTCACGGCGTTCATGGCGGCATGGCGCAACCCAGCCGATGGCGACTTCAAGGCGGTCACCGCCTGGTCTATAAACTCGTTGATGCCTCGCTCGTTTGGTTCCACGCCCTTCATGAAGAGACGACCCAAGATGTCGTAGGCGCATATCTCCTTTACGGTGTCGTCGAGAGCCATCCAGCGGTAGGCGAGCTTAGGCGCGTAGCTCACATATTGGTAGAGGTTAAACGCCTGCATCTCAGCCAGTTCCTGCGAGTGGGTCTGCTCCATCCAGATGTCAGCCACCTCCTCGGGCATCTTGTCGTGGGGCATGAGCAACGTGGCGAGAATCTTGCACTCGCGTATGTCTTCTTTCCACAAGGCTATGGCGAAGTCATAGTCGTGCGGCAAGTCCGCCGCCATCTGTTTCAACTGTATGAACGGCACGCCCCAATTGAGGCGATAGTCGAGGCCTTTCTCGCGCATCGACTGCGACGCCGGCCCGTTCATCACCAACCTGAAGCCTCGCTTCAGCTCTTTTACCTTGCTGTCTATTTCGTCTTTTGTCATTGTTGT
>DAIOUH010000036.1:15653-18748 GCA_036751585.1 Prevotella sp.
AGCCTCGCTTCAGCTCTTTTACCTTGCTGTCTATTTCGTCTTTTGTCATTGTTGTTTACTTGTTTACGTTCATAGCAACCCATACTCTTCAGAGTATCTCATCATTTGGTGCGAATAGCTTTCCGTGTAGTCGAGTTTCACGTCGACGATGTTGCCCTCGGCATCCGTCACGGGGGTCATTCTCGGATTGATAAAGCCCTTGTATGGGGCGATGTTCAGCTTCTCGTATCTGGCGAGGATTTCCTTGTGCAGGCGCGCGTCTACCTTCACGCCATAGTCCTCCACCATCGCCTTAGCAGCCTCATAGTCGCCCTCGCTCTTGATGCGCTGTATCTCGGCGAGCAGCGCGCCGAAGAGATGGCGCAAGCGCGCGTAATCGTTCACCCTGACGAAGGTCTTGCCGTCCACCACGGCGAGCTCCACGCATCCATCCGCGTGCTCAAGGCACCAACGGGCTATTATCGCCCTGTTGCGCATGTGGGCCTCCTCTATCTGGTCGCCAGGCTTGATGCGCACGAGCTGGGTGAGCAAACCGTTCATCAGGTAGTGGTAATACTGGCTCTTGTAAGCCTCGCCGTCGGGCACCAAGCCGAGCTCCACGAGCTTGGGATCGGCAAGGTAATACAAGCCGAACAAGTCGGCACGCGCCTCCTCGATGGTGCTGCCGTAGGCTTTCAGCGCGTCGGGCGACACACCTGGCAGGAGTTGTCCGCTGCCATGGCCAAGACACTCGTGGAGGTCGGTGTGAAGGTCATCGCACAGGTCGCCATATTTTCTTATCAGCTCGCGCGTTGGCTCGTCGATGACAAACTCCTCGTTGAAGCCGTTGTCCCTCGCCGCCTTGTTGTAGGCGTCGGTGAGGTTGCCTATCGTGACGCTCTTCGAGCCATGGCGCGCCCTTATCCAGTCGGCGTTGGGCAGGTTGATGCCTATCGCCGACGACGGGTATTCCTCGCCGCCAAGCATCACCGCCTGCACCACATGGGCAGACACGCCCTTGACCTTTGGCTTGCGGAACCGCGGATCCACGGGCGAGTGGTCCTCAAACCATTGCGCGTTGTCGGCTATGGCACGCGTGCGGCGCGTGGCGCGCTCGTCTTTCAGTTCCACTATGCCTTCCCACGTGCCTTTCAAGCCCAATGGGTCGCCATATACCTCAATGAAGCCATTGATGAAGTCGACCTTGCCTTCCTGCTCCTTCAGCCACTCTATGCTGAACTCATCGAAACGGCGCAGGTCGCCCGTGGCGTAATAGTCGGTGAGCAAGTCGATTAGCTTTGCTTGCAAGTCGTTTTCAGCCACGCCCTTTGCCTTTTCGAGCCAGTAGGCTATCTTCTTCAATGCCGCGCCATAGAGTCCATCGGTGGTGTATTTCTCTTCCGTGAGCTTGCCGCCAACGCGAGCCAACTTGGAATTCAGTCCCCACGACGGCTGGCAATCGCCCGCCTCAGGGTCGTGCTTCGCCGCATAGTAGCTCTCGGCCTCCGCCTGCGTCACGCCGTCGTAGAAGTTGCAAGCCGACGTGAGCACGAGATCTTCGCCGTCGGCTTGGTTCACGCGCTTTGGCAGCACGGCGGGATCGAAGATCACGGGGCAAATGTCACGGAGCAACGACGCGGCATCGGCATGCTTCCCGATGGGGAAACAGCTCGACGGCAACGCGCCGACCGCCTCGCGAAACCATTCTTCCGAGAAGCCCGGCACGAACTTCTCGCAACCATAATGATGATATATGCCATTGGAAAACCACACCCGCTTCAGATAGACCATCATCTGCCGGAAGTTGTCGGAATCCTTGTCGGCGCAGTGGCGCGACAGCTCTTCCAAGGTTTTCCTTATCACGAGATTGAACTTGCCATATTGATCAGTGGTGATGTCGCGCCCCGAGAGCGTGGCCTTCGCCAAATAATACACATAAGCCTTCCTTTTCGCGTCCAACTCGTCGAAACCGTCTACACGGTATCTCAACATCTGCAGGTCCGCGAACCGTTCGTCCGAATAATTAAAAGTGTTATCCATTAGTATCTAAAAAATATGAGATTACCTGTCATTCCTCTTTCGGTTCAGTTTTTGGCTTGTTTTTAGATCCTGTTTTCCGTCCTCTCTTCTTTGGCTTGTCCTCTTGTGCCGACATGGCAGAGAGGCGCTGCTTACGATAATCGCGCGGCGTCACTCCGTTCAACTTGAAGAAAGACGCGTAAAACGACTGGCGGTTTGAGAACCCCACCAAGTCGGATATTTCTTCCATGTTGAGATCTTGGTAACGCTTGTCCACAAGCATGGTCATGGCTTCTTGGATGCGGAACTTATTCACATAAGAAGTATAGTTCATATGAAAGCGCACGTTCACAACCGCGGAAATATATCTCGTGTTGGTATGGAGATCTTCCGCGAGCTGTTTAGCCGAGTAGTTCTTGTCCCTAAATTTCTTTTGGACTATTATTATATCATTTATGCGACGTTCGAGGTCATCCATAAGTTTAGGGTTTACCAACGCTCGATAGGCTGCGTCTTTTTCTTTCTTTTCTGTTATATTATACTTTGTCATAGTCTAAGAGGTCTTGTCTTATTCACAATTGATTTAAGTTCCTATCGCAAAAATAATGAAAATAAATGTATCAAGCAGGATTTACAAAAATTATTTTCGCGCGAATAATATTTTTTAACTTTATTCGGCAATTTATGCAAGCATTCACTCTTCACATTACTTATTATATACACGGCGGGCAGTGTTTTAATGGCACGGGCACGTGTTGCGTAAACGGAAAACCACGGTTTGAGCCACCATGAAAATGTCGGACAAAAGGGAGAACAATTGGCATCGTTTGATGTCGCGTCGGCTTCACGCTTGAATCGCGTCGGCTCTACGCTTGAATCGCGACGGCCTTACGCTTGAATCGCGATGCCCTTACGCTTGAATCGCGACGGCCTCGCAGCGTAATCGCGCGAGGCATGCCACGGGCTATCACGACAGGCTCAGGGTAAAAAGTTTTTCATTAAGCGCATATCGCTATCAATCAGCCGTTTAACCTTATTTGCCAGATAATGGCGAAAAAATATTTTCAAAAAAAGTTCACGAAAGTTTTGTCAGTAAC
>DAIOUH010000037.1:0-18643 GCA_036751585.1 Prevotella sp.
AGGCAAAAGTCACAAAATCACGGTCATTTTATCACGATAAGGATTTGCCACCCATAAACCTCCAAAAACATAACATCGCTAAGAGGAATATCTTTATATGATAGGAAGGAATATCTTTATAATTGGGAAGAATATCTTTATATAATAGGTAGGAATATCTTTTATGATAGGGAGAAATTCCTTTTATAATAATGTTCGCGCGAATATTATTGTATATTGTATATAGGGTAGCATGAGACTTATGGTATAGCATAACCACCCTTTTGGGGCAGGAAATCCTTATCGTGATAAAATGACCGTGATTTTGTGACTTTCTTGCTGATTTTTTCTCACTGATTAAAAAGATGCCCACATGAATCAGCATAGAACCAAAAAAACATCCACAAAGCCTGTTTATAGGCATTGTGGATGAAAATTGTTAAGTCGCAATTTCTTTTTGGCAAAAATGCGTTGCCTATTTTTTCAGTTCATAGAACTTAACCCAATCGACCATCATTTCCACTGGCAATTGCTTGGGGTCAGCCTTGCCAACCCAAGAGCCTTGAATTTGCATGTCGATGAGCAGATAGTAAGGCGTGCCGAAAGGATACTGTCCCTTGTCGGTTGTTTCTATGCGTGGATAAGAGAATGACGTGCGGCCGTTGATGGAGAATACCAGCGAATCGGGCAGAATCTCCACGGCATAGGTGTTGTAGCCGTCACGGTCGATGTCGAGGGTGGAGCCGTGAGGAGGCGTTTGGTCTTTATGCAACACGTAAGTATAATAGGAATGCACCGTTTGATATGCGATGGTGTCATGGTTGAGGTGCTCCATGATGTCAATCTCTCCGCCATTAGGCCACTGAATGTCTGAGTCGGGTAGCATCCATATCGCGGGCCATGCACCTTGCGCGCATCCCAATTTGGCGCGAACCTCGACCTTGCCGTATCTTATGGTGCGCTTGTGGCGAGTGTAAAGGCCGCCCGTGACGAAGCGTGCAGTGTCGGCTTCGAGATTAGTGTTTACACACCCCCGCAATATCAGTTTGCCATCACGTACTGCATACAGCGAGTCAGCGTAAGACATGTGGCGTTTCCAATCGGCGTTGCCGCCGCGTGGAATCTTAGTCCATGATTTGCTGTCAAAGGTCGTGCCTTTGAAGTGGTCTTGCCAAACGAGACGATACTTGTGAGGAGTGGTTGCCATTGTTGTCATGGCCATAAAGAGGAAAATGAGTGTTGTAGTGATTTTCATGATAGTGTGATTTGTCTTTTGGTTTATTATTGCCTGCTGATGATATTGTATGTCAATGCAACGTTATTGGTGTCATCGAGGCTGTTAGTTTCCCATAGGTGGCTGTGTCGACGGCGCGTCCACGAAGCGATCTCACCCTTGGCATGTTCTCGAACCAGCGATTGTCGGTGGTGTACCAGTGAGCGGCAGTCACTTCCTTGGCATAACGAATCTTCCCGTTTATTTCCCTTGCGAACCTTGGGTTTACCGACGAAAGGTAATGCTTGCCATTCGCGGTCTCTATTGCGAGCACGAGATATTGCCTTATTATGGTCTTTGACCCTGTGTAGGCTTTCTTGACACCTTCCATTCTTGTCATCACGTGGATGTCCCAGCCTTCGCGGTTGAGCCGTGCCATCATGCCCCTGAAGACGACGCCGTGTGGCGAGGTGTCTTTCACGCCGCTTGCCGCGATGCTAAGGTGAATCATCTCATGGAGCAGGACGTTGCGGAATTGATATTCGCTTTGGTCGTAGAAATTGCTAATGGAAAGGGTGAACGCGTTGGCGGAGTTTCCCATGTTGAAAATCTGCCTGCCCAAGATTAGTCCACGCTTAAACGACAAAGACCCGAGTTGCGATTTTGAGCGGCCAATGAAAAAGCGAGGCTCTGGCAGTTTGTCGCCAAAATACCGTTTGTTGAATTGGCGGAAGTTGTCCCTGAGCCATATTATATCAATTTGCATAATGCGAGCATTACGAAAATGCCGCGCTCTTCCACGCTTGCCTGATAAGCTTCGGGTAAACGTCGCGGAATGGCGCGGCAATTTGTTTTGAGACCGACAAATGTACATAACTACATTGCGGTCTCATGTCATTGTAATCTTTTATAGTTTGCAGAGTTCTACAAGCTTGTCCACGGCTGCGTTGAGGCCATCAAGATCCTTGCCGCCAGCCTGTGCGTAGTGAGGCTGTCCGCCGCCACCGCCCTTGATGAGCTTGGCTGCCTCGCGCACGATCTTTCCAGCATTGAGGTCGTGGTCGCTCACCATGTCGTCGGAGAACATCACTGAGAGCATTGGCTTGTCGTGGGCGTTGCTGCCTATGGCGCAAACGAGGTGCTCGGGGATGCGCTCACGAATCTTGAACACGAGGTCCTTGGCACTGTTGGCGTCGAACGGAACGATGGCCTTTATCACCTTGACACCGTTAATGTCTTTGGCGTTGTCTACGAGGCGGTTGCACATTTGCTGCACCACTTGAGCCTGGAAGTGCTCAACTTGCTTCTTGAGTCCGGCGTTCTCATCAATAGACTTTTGTATGGCCTTGCCGAGATCCTTCGCGTTGTTGAACATGCCCTTTATGGCATCGAGAGTATCTTGTACGGCATAGATACCTTCCTCTGCAGCCACGCCCGTGAGAGCCTCAATGCGGCGGATGCCAGCCGCGACGCTGCTCTCAGAGATGATCTTGAAGAAGCCGATATGGCCAGTGCTCTTCACATGGATACCGCCGCAGAACTCAGCAGATGGTCCAAAGCGTACCACACGAACCTTGTCGCCGTATTTCTCACCGAAGAGGGCCACAGCACCAAGTTTCTTGGCCTCTTCGATAGGCGTGTCGCGATGTTCATCGAGAGGAATGTCCTCACGAATCATCTTGTTTACGATGCGCTCCACCTGTCTGAGTTGCTCAGGAGAAACCTTTTGGAAGTAGTTGAAGTCGAAACGCAGAATCTTCTCATCCACGTATGAGCCGCGCTGCTCAGTCTGCTCGCCAAGCACCTGCTTCAACGCGTAGTCGAGAAGGTGGGTTGCCGTGTGGTTGCATGCCGAACCCTCACGCTTCTCCGTGTCAACCTCGGCGTGGAGGTCAGCGGTGATGTCCTTCGGCAGTTTCTTGATGATGTGTATGCTTTGGTTGTTCTCGCGCTTCGTGTCGATGACGTCAATGGTTTCATCGCTGAATACGAACTTGCCCTTGTCGCCTACCTGTCCGCCCATCTCGCCATAGAACGGCGTCTGGTCGAGCACGACTTCGTAGAACACGTTTTTCTTTTGTGTCACCTTACGGTAACGCAGGATGTGAGAGTCGCACGCGTCAGTGTCGTAGCCGACAAACTGCTGCTCGCCATCTTTCACCGTCACCCAGTCGCTGTTTTCCACGGCGGCTGCGTTGCGGGCGCGTTGTTTCTGCTTCTTCATCTCCTCCTCGAATCCTTTTTCATCAACGGAGAATCCATTTTCTCCGCAGATGAGCTCGGTGAGGTCGAGTGGGAAGCCGTAGGTGTCGAAGAGGCGGAATGCCTTCTCGCCCTCAAGCTCCTTCTTTCCGGCTGCTTTCAGCTCTTCCATGTCAACAGAAAGCAGACTTATGCCACGGTCAAGGGTGCGAAGGAAAGAGTCTTCCTCTTGCTTCATCACCTTGGCTATGAGTTCTTGCTGAGCTTTCAGTTCTGGATAAGCACCACCCATCTCTGCCACGAGTACAGGCACGAGTTTGTACATGAACGCCTCTTTCTGGTCGAGGAAGGTGTAAGCGTATCTCACGGCGCGGCGCAGGATACGGCGAATGACATAGCCTGCCTTGGCGTTGCTTGGCAACTGTCCGTCGGCGATGGCGAAAGCCACTGCGCGCAAGTGGTCGGCGACGACACGAATGGCGATGTCCACTTTCTCCTCTTCGTTCACGCCCTCACCATTGTGTCCCTCCGGGAACGTGTGGTTGTATTTATGACCCGACAGGCGCTCTATTTCCTCGATGATGGGTGAGAAGATGTCGGTGTCGTAGTTGGAGTTCTTTCCTTGAAGCAGACGGACGAGACGCTCGAAGCCAAGGCCCGTATCTATGACGTGCATCTTCAGAGGTTCCAATGAGCCGTCGGCCTTGCGGTTGAACTGCATGAACACGATGTTCCAAATCTCGATGACCTGTGGATGATCCTTGTTGACGAGTTGCTCGCCAGGTATCTTCTTTTTCTCTTCCTCGGGACGGAAGTCGATATGTATTTCAGAGCAAGGGCCGCAAGGTCCCGTGTCGCCCATCTCCCAGAAGTTATCGTGCTTGTTACCGTTGACGATATGGTTTTTGGGGAAATGCTTCTCCCAATATTTGGCAGCCTCGTCGTCGCGAGATATGTTCTCGGATGGGTCGCCTTCGAATACTGTCACATACAAATCCTTAGGGTCAAGGTGCAGCACGTCCACAAGATATTCGTAGGCGTAGTCGATAGCGCCCTCTTTGAAATAATCACCGAAGCTCCAGTTGCCCAACATCTCAAACATGGTGTGGTGGGACAGGGCAGAGTCGCGTCCTACCTCTTCCAGGTCGTTGTGCTTTCCGCTGACGCGCAGGCATTTCTGTGAGTCCGTGCGGCGGCATGGGTTCGGGTCTTTTGTGCCGAGAATAATGTCTTTCCACTGGTTCATGCCAGCGTTGGTGAACATCAGCGTTGGGTCGTCCTTCACCACAATTGGGGCAGAAGGCACGATGACGTGTCCTTTTGACTCGAAAAACTTCAAGTACGAGTCGCGGATTTCATTTGCTGTCATCATCTGTATCTTGATTTTTTTAATTATGTTCTTGTATTTTGAAAATGATGTATCGAAATCAGATGCAAAGTTACTAAATTCTTTGTTTTTTAAGTATCTTTGCAGACAGAAAGAATATTAATTATGGAAACAGATAGCGATAAGAATAAGAAACTGTATTATTCCATCAAGGAAGTGGCTCAAATGGTAGGTGTCACGGAGAGCACGCTTCGTTTTTGGGAGAAGGAGTTCCCTAATATCAAGCCCAAGACAGCGGGTGCCAACAAGGTGCGCCACTACACTGAGCGCAATATAGAGGATCTTAAGGTCATCTATAACCTCATCAAGGTGCGTGGCTTCAAAATATCAGCCGCTCGCAACTACCTGCGTAATAATCGTGAAGGCGTGGACAAGAGCTCGGAGATTATAACCCTCTTGCAGGACACGCTCTCCGAACTGAAAAGTATAAAAAAGCACCTCGACCTTCTCTAAGCCTCGTCTTTTTTCGGTTACATATATTGTGAGTGCTTCCCCAAGCCGGGGAAGCACTCTTGCTTATAGGATCTGCCTTACGTCTTTTAGGTCATCAACCTTTTTCAGTCTGCCGATGATGGTCTTGACATCGTCGCGGTCGTGGACACGGAGCTCAATCTGCCCGCTGAATATGCCTTGGTCGGCGGTGAATGAAACCTTGTGGATGTTCAAGTTCATCTTGTTTGAGATGACCTCTGTCACATCGTGAAGGATACCTTTGCGGTCTATGCCTTGCACCTCTATCGTGGCGTCAAAGAAGAGTTGGCGGTGCATGTCCCATGTGGCGTCGAGGATGCGCGGGCCAAAGCTTGCCTTGAGCTTGTTGGCTGTCGTGCAAGAGCGCTTGTGAATCTCCACATGGTGCTTGCTGTCGATGAATCCGAGTATGTCGTCGCCCGGAATGGGGTGGCAACATGGCGGGAATATATACATTCCGATGGTTCGCTCGGATATGACGCAAGGTATCTTCTTGTTGAAATTCTTGTCTGCCACAAGCAACTCGTTGCTTACGGGATGAGTGGTGTCTTCCTTCTTCTTCCTTCCGATGAAAGGCACGAATTTCTTCCAGCCCGACATTGGCGAGCTCTTCTTCTCGTTGAGCACTTCCGCGTCGCCATCACCGAGAATCACCACCTTCTTGCCCAAATCGGCGAAGAATTCCTCGTGAGTTTTTATCTCATGGTATTCGCAGAGCTTGTCGATAATGTCGGGCGAAGCCTGGATGTCCTTGTCTTTGAGCCATTGCTTGAAGATGTCCTCGCCCGTGCTTTGCTGTTCGCGGCTGTCTCTTCTGAGTATTGCCTGGATTTTGGAGCGAGCCTTTGCCGTGTAGACAAAGTTGATCCATGATGGCTGCACGTGCTGTGAGTTTGACGATAGAACCTCCACTTGGTCTCCACTCTGCAACTTGTGGCTTAGTGGCACGAGCTTGTGGTTCACCTTGGCGCCAATGCAATGGCTTCCGAGGAAGGTGTGTATTTGAAACGCGAAATCGAGCACGGTGCTTCCCGAGGGCAATGTCTTGACCTCGCCCTTGGGCGTGAAAACGAATATTTCAGTCGCGAAAAGGTTTAGCTTGATGGAGTCGAGAAAATCCATGGCATCGGGCTGTGGGTCATCGAGGATTTCCTTGATGGTGCCGAGCCACTTGTTGAGCTCCGTGTCCTCGTCGGTTGAGTTGCGTTCCTTGTATTTCCAGTGAGCCGCGAAGCCTTGTTCCGCTATGTCGTCCATGCGGTCGGAACGTATCTGCACTTCTATCCATTTGCCTTGCTTTGACATCATGGTGGCGTGAAGCGCCTGGTATCCGTTTGCCTTGGGATGGTTCACCCAGTCGCGCAAGCGGTCGGGATGGCTCTTGTATATCTGGTTGAGCGCCACGTAAATTTGGAAGCACTCGTTTATCTCATCATTGCGGTCTTTGGGCGTGAAAATTATCCTGACGGCAAGAATGTCGTAAATCTCCTCGAAGGTGACGTGCTTGTTTTGCATCTTGCACCAGATGGAGTAGGGGCTCTTCACGCGTGCCTTGATGTGGTATTTGAAGCCCATCTTGTCGAGCGATTCTTTTACTGGAGCCGTGAACTTGTCGAAAAGGTCTTGACGCTCCTTCTCCGTCATCGACAGTTTCTTTATTATGCGGTCATACTCCTCCGGGTGCTCAAACTTAAAGCTCAGGTCTTCAAGCTCTGTCTTGATCTTGTTGAGTCCCAAGCGGTTGGCTATTGGCGCGTATATGTAGAGCGTCTCACCGGAAATCTTGTATTGCTTGTTCTTCGGTTGCGAGGCGAGGGTGCGCATATTGTGCAGTCGGTCGCATATCTTTATGAGGATGACGCGTATGTCGTCGCTCATGGTCAGCAGCAGCTTCTTGAAATTCTCCGCCTGAGCCGAAGCGTGATCGCCAAAGATGCCGCCGCTGATCTTGGTAAGTCCATCAACTATCTGAGCTATCTTTGGGCCAAAGATGTTCTCAATGTCCTCCGTGGTATAGTCTGTGTCCTCAACCACGTCGTGCAGAAGGGCGGCGCAGATGCTCGTGGAGCCTAACCCCATCTCCTCGCACGCTATCTGCGCCACGGCAATAGGGTGCATGATGTATGGCTCGCCCGAAAGCCGCCTTACGCCTTTATGGGCTTGACGGGCAAAATTGAAAGCCTTGGTGATGATGTCCACCTTGCGGCGGTGGGAAGAATGCAGGTATGTGTCGATGAGATGATTGAACGCGTCTGTTATCATCTTGTTGTCGGCCTGCTCTCTTTCTTTGTTTTTCAGCTCCTGGTCGTCCATACTCAATCAATAATTAATAGGTTTGTCCCACTGGTTTTTTGTCGTTTACTTCACGCGTATCTTCTTTCCTGCCCTGATGTTGCTGCCACTTATCTTGTTCAGCTTCTTCAGTTTCGATACCGTGGTATGGTTGCGCTCGGCTATCTCGCTAAGAGTGTCACCGCTGCGCACGGAAACGTTTTTAGGTTTTTGCGTGTCCTTATTGTCCTTCTTCTTGCTCTTTCCCTTCTTGCCACTGCTCTTCTTTGATGAGCTATCGGAGCGTTGGTGGCTCTTTCTCACGGTCGTCTTTTGCTCGTCAGCCTCCGTGTCTTCGTAAGTGACCTTGTTGTCGTTCACTGAATATTTGTCGCTTCCGCCAGCCACTTCCACCTCTGTGCGTTTAGGCTTGTAATTCTTTGAACTTGTGGCGCAGATGGAATCTTCTTTGTCAATGAAGGCAGGTATGAGCGTTGTTGGCAAGCGAAGCGAGGCTTCACCCGACTTGCCGTTGACGATGTTGCGTCGATATTGTGGGTTGAGGTTTTTCAGTTGGTCTACGCTGATGTCAAGCACTTGCGCTATCTGCTCGAAATGCAAATCCCTGTCGACCATCACGGTGTCGGTGGATGCCGGCAGCTCCTTGGTCGTCAATGGGCAGATATTGTGGTCGCAATAATAGTTCATCACGTAGTTGGCGGCGATGAACGCTGGCACATATCCACGGGTTTCCGCTGGCAACTTCGGGTAAATCTTCCAATAGTCACGCTCGCCATTGGCACGCCTTATGGCCTTGTTCAGCGCGTTCGTGCCACAGTTGTATGCGGCGATGACGAGGTTCCAGTCACCGTAAATATTGTATAAGTCGCTGAGGTAATGGGCTGCGGCATAAGAGGCCCTCACGATGTCGCGTCTCTCGTCGACCAATGAATTGACACTGAGCCCGTAACGTTTCGCTGTGTTGAGCATGAACTGCCACAATCCCACGGCACCTACCCTGGATTTTGCCATGGGGTTGAGAGCCGACTCAATCACGGGAAGGTATTTCAGTTCCAATGGCAGGTCGTAGCTTTCGAGGGCTTCCTCGAAAACGGGTATGTAGAAGTTTTGCACTCCGAGCATTGCCGCCACCTTGCGTCTCAATGGCCCCGTATAGTGGTCTATGAAGGCCTGCACGATGCTGTTGTAAGGCATCTCTATCACGGTGGGCAACTTGGAGAGTCGCTCCTTGTAGACACTCGCGTCGTATACGGGGTTGATGTCTGGCATGTTGCAATCCGTGTCTGGTTGCAGATACATCTTGGCGTTGTACTGAAGCATCAGGCTGTCGAGATCAGCAGTCATCGACTCTGGCAAGTCTATCTTCTCTTCCTTGCCATTGTCCTTGACCACTACGGTCTTGTCATCTGTTTGCGCGTTTGCCGATAGGCTGAACGCGAATAATGCGGATATGATGAATAGTCTCTCTTTTTTCATTCTTTTTTTGAGTGCGATTTGAATGCGTTGTCGTTTCTTTGGCTGTGTCACCGTCAGAAAGTGAAGCCGCATTGCAGTCCTATGGCGGGCTTGTTAAACTTGTATTGTCCATTCTCCTGACTGTCGAATATTGCCGGAGAAAAGTGGAAGCTAAGGTCTGGTGAAATGTCAAACTCAGACAGTGACGCGTCCACATAAGCGTCCACTACAGACAGGGCATACACGCCAACCATGACGAAGAAGCTCAAGTCGCGCCATCTGCGATAGCGGTCTTTGCGCTTTCTGAACACCTCTTGCCACCTCTGCTGGTTCTCGGCGGTGATTTGCGTGCCGAGGTGCAGAAACTGGTTGTAGCTCTGCGTGTTTGGGTCGTTGTCCATGATGTCGAGATATGCCTGGCTGTAATCGCGATACATCATGTTGTTCCATCTCAACGCGTAGGCGCATCCCACGAATCCGCCATAGAAGATTGGCAGCTTCCAGTATTTGCGATTGTATATCTGTCCGGCTCCTGGCACGACGAGTGCGAGCCACAAGGCTCTCTTTGGGTCAGGCTTCCATGTCGACCAGTCGCGCTTTTGCTTTCCTGATTTCGCCACGTCAGCTTGGCTTTGCAGCTCAGCCTTGTCCATGGCATCAGCTTCCACGAGCTTCTCGGCGCTTATGGTGTCGTTGCCGTGCTTTTGGTTTACCGTTTGCGCTTGCGCGTGCTGTGAATAGCACAGCGCGAAGATGGCCGCGGCGAATATGCTTATTATATAATGTGTCGAGTGATGTGATGACATAAGTTGCTAAGGCTTCAATCTGCCTGTGCGTTTTGTTGCTTCATTCCGTCGAAGACGCTCATGATGCGTTCAAGCTCTTCCTCGTTGTTGAACGGAATGCTTATCTTCCCTTTGCCCTTGTTGGAGCACGTCAGTTGAACCTTTGTCCCAAGGAAGTCGGATAAGTGGTCTCTCAGGCTGGAGAAGGTCTCAGAGAGCGTGCTCTTTGCCTTTATGGCCTTTTTGCTGTTATCAATGTCCTCTCCGTTTTTAAGGTGTTGGGCCATTTCCTCCACCTTTCTCACCGACCAACCGTTTTTTATTATTTCCTTGAACAGTTGCAGCTGCGTCGAAGGGCTGTCTATGGCGAGGAGTGCACGCGCGTGCCCCATGTCTATCTCTTTCTTCTGCAAGGCCATCTGCACTTGTGCCGGCAGCTTGAGCAATCGCAAGTAGTTGGTGACGTTGGCGCGGCTCTTGCCCACACGCTCAGCCACCTTCTCTTGTGTCATGTTCTTGCCCTCCATGAGGTGCTCGTAGGCAAGCGATATTTCTATGGGGTTGAGGTCCTCTCGTTGTATGTTCTCCACGAGAGCCATCTCCATGACGCTCTCGTCCTTGATGGTGCGAATGTAGGCTGGGATGGTCTTCAGCCCAGCCATTTGCGAGGCTCTCCAGCGTCGCTCGCCGGCTATTATCTGAAAGCGGTTCTCTGCCGTCTGCCTGAGCGTGATGGGCTGTATGATGCCAATCTCCCTTATGCTCGCCGCCAGCTCTTCCAGTTTGTCCTCATCGAAGAGGCTTCGTGGCTGGTTGGGGTTGCGCTCTATTTGGTCGAGTGGTATCTCGCTTATGGTCGATGAGCCTTCCGTGCGCACGTTCTCCGTGGAGAGAAGCGCGTCAAGGCCACGGCCAAGCGCGTTGAATTTCTTGTGTACTGCCATTGTCGTTTCTTTACACGTTCTTGTCGATTATCTCCTTTGCCAAGGCAAGGTGGTTCTTCGCGCCGGAAGAGTCGGCGTCGTAGAGTATGACGGGGAGTCCATGGCTTGGGGCCTCGGACAGCTTGACGTTTCGCTGGATTACCGTCTTGAAGACCAACTCCTGGAAGTGGCGTTTCACCTCGTCGTAAATCTGGTTGGCGAGGCGCAGGCGCGAGTCGTACATCGTGAGCAGGAACCCCTCGATTTCCAATTTCGGGTTCAGGCGGCTCTTGATGATCTTGATGGTGTTGAGCAACTTGCTTATTCCCTCCAACGCGAAATACTCACACTGCACTGGTATTATCACGGAGTTTGCCGCCGTCAGCGCGTTCACGGTGATGAGTCCGAGCGATGGTGAGCAGTCTATGAGGATGTAGTCGTATTCCTCGCGCAAGGGGTCGAGAATGTTTTTCAATACCTTTTCCCTGTTATCAAGGTTTAGCATCTCTATCTCGGCACCCACGAGGTCAATGTGGCTTGGTATGATGTCAAGTCCGTCGATGTCGGTCGTGTATATGGCGTCACGCACGTCGGCGTGGTCGATGATGCACTCGTATATGGAACAGTCCACTTGCGAGATGTCAACGCCCAGTCCGCTCGACGCGTTGGCCTGAGGGTCTGCGTCCACCACGAGAACTTTCTTCTCCAACGTCGCGAGCGATGCGGCAAGGTTGATAGTGGTAGTGGTCTTTCCTACACCGCCTTTCTGATTGGCTAAAGCAATGATTTTTGCCATTGTTATCGTCTTTTACCCACATCTCCTTTTAGCGGATGTGGCATAGTTTGTTGCAAAGATACATATTTTGCGTGAAACATTCTATTTTTAAACCTTTTTTCGTACTTTTGCCCATGGATTTTAATAATGTGTTTTTAATCCTACGGATAGAAATAACAAAAAACAGTACGGCATAATGGAAAAGAAACCTTTTATACTCATCTCAAACGATGATGGCTATCACTCTAAAGGCATTCACAAGCTCGTGGATTTTGTCAGTGGTATCGGCGATGTCTTGGTGTGCGCTCCCGAGAGTGCCCGCTCAGGATACTCATGTGCTTTCTCCGCTGCCGACTTCCTGAGGTTGAAGCGCCGGAAGGACATTGGCGAGGCGGAGGTGTGGTCGTGCACCGGCACTCCTGTGGATTGCGTGAAACTTGCCCTTGACCAGTTGTGCGAGAACCGCCGTCCCGACATTATCCTCAGTGGCATCAATCATGGCGACAACTCCACGGTGAACAGCCACTACAGTGGCACCATGGGAGCTTGCATGGAGGGTTGCATGAAATACATTCCGTCAGTGGCGTTCTCGTCGTGCTATTACAATGAGGATGCCAACCTTGAACCTTTGCGGCCTTACGTTGAGAACATCGTGAAGAAAGTCCTCGACAAGGGTCTGCCCAAAGGCACTTGCCTCAACGTCAACTTCCCTGCCAGGGAGAAGTTTGAGGGCGTGAAGGCTTGTCGCATGACGTGGGGCTCATGGGTCAACGAGGTGGACAAGCGCCATCATCTTCGTGGCTACGATTACTTCTGGATGGTGGGGCAATATCGCAACGATGAGCCAAACGCCACCGACACGGACCAGTGGGCGCTGAACCATGGCTATGTGGCGATAACGCCAACTACGGTCGACGTGACCGATTTCAAGTTCTTAGAGCAACTTCGATGCGATACTATCTGATTGTTGGCGAGGCGAGCGGTGACCTGCACGCCTCGCGCCTTATGCGCTCGTTGAAGCAATACGACACCAACGCCGAGTTCCGCTTCTTTGGTGGCGACTTGATGAAGGCCGAGGGCGGCACGCTCGTGCGCCATTATCGCGAATTGGCCTACATGGGCTTCGTCCCCGTGCTGCTTCATTTGCCCACCATCTTCAAGAACATGGCTTTTTGCAAGCGTGACATCGTGGAATGGCATGCCGACGTGGTGATATTGGTCGATTATCCTGGCTTCAATCTCGACATTGCCAAGTTCCTGCACAAGAACACGTCGATACCTGTCTATTATTACATCTCGCCGAAGATTTGGGCTTGGAAGGAATGGCGCGTGAAGTCCATCAAGCGCGATGTCAGCGAGATGTTCTCCATACTCCCGTTTGAGGTCGCGTTTTATGAGGGTCGCCACCATTACCCCATACATTATGTCGGCAACCCCACCGCCGAGGAGGTGCGCGCGTTCAAGTCTGGCTACACTGAGACCAAGGAAGCGTTTTGCCGTCGCAATGGCCTTGAGCCATCCAAGCCTATCATAGCCTTGCTTGCCGGCAGCCGAAAGCAGGAAATCAAAGACAACCTTCCGGCGATGTTGGCTTCCGTCAAGGCCGTGGCTGCTGATTATCAGTGCGTTCTCGCTTGCGCTCCGTCCATCGACGACGATTATTACCGAAAGGTCATTGGCGAAGAGCGCGTGTTGATGGTCCACGACGACACCTATCCTCTTCTTTCCCATTCCACGGCGGCGCTTGTCACGAGCGGCACTGCAACGCTTGAGACGGCTTTGTTCAACGTGCCACAGGTCGTGTGCTATGAGACGCCGTTGCCCAAGATAATAAGGTGGGGGTTCAACCACGTCATCAAGTGCAAATATATCAGCCTTGTCAATCTTGTTGCCGACGAGGAGGTGGTGCCGGAGCTCTTTGCCGACCGTTTCAGCGTCGACAACATCAGAAGGCACCTTCTTGCCTTGCTGCCAGGCAATGCCGACAGGGAGAAGATGCTCGCCGGTTATGAGGTGGTTGGCCAAAGGCTCGGCACGGAGAGCGCCCCCGACAATGCCGCCCGCCTCATGGTGAAGTTGCTGAAAGGCGAAACAAATTAGAACATCAAAATCATCAATTTCTTTTGCGAATATGCCAAATACCATAGCGCCTTTTGGCCGTCCTCTTTACGTCATGCTCAAGCCTATTGGCGCCGCTTGCAATCTCAGGTGCAAATACTGCTACTATTTAGAGAAGCAGAACCTCTATGACAAGGGTGAGCGCCATGTCATGACAGATGAGATGCTTGAGCGATTCACGCGTGAGTATATAGAAGCCCAGACCACGCCCCAAGTGCTTTTCACCTGGCATGGTGGCGAGCCGTTGATGAAGCCGCTGTCTTTCTACAAGAAGGCGCTTGAGCTGCAACGCCGATATGCCGGTGGACGGCAAATAGCCAATGTCATCCAAACCAACGGCACGCTGCTGACAGACGAATGGTGCGACTTCCTCGCCAAGAACAATTGGCTTGTTGGCATCTCCATTGACGGTCCGCAGGAGTTTCACGACGAGTACCGCCGCACGCAGACCAACAGGCCGTCGTGGGTGAAAGTGATGAATGGCATCAAGTTGTTGAAGAAACATGGGGTGGAATGGAACGCCATGGCTGTGGTCAACGATTTCAATGCCGATTATCCGCTCGATTTCTATCATTTCTTCAAGGAAAACGGTTGCACCTATTTGCAAATCACGCCTATCGTGGAGCGCATCGTCAACCACGCCGATGGGCGGCACTTGGCTGACCTTAACGACCCTGAGCAAAGTCCGCTTGCCGACTTCTCCGTGACGCCGGAGCAATGGGGCGACTTCCTTTGTGCCATCTTCGACGAATGGGTGCGCGCCGACGTGGGAAAATTTTATGTTGAGACATTCGATTGCATCCTTGCCAATTGGGTAGGGCAAGACCCCGGAATTTGCGTTTATGCCCGTGAGTGCGGTCATGCTGGCGTGATGGAATACAATGGCGACGTGTATTCTTGCGACCACTTTGTCTTCCCCGAATACAAACTTGGCAACATCCGTACCGCGTCGATAGCGGAAATGCTCTATGGGGAGAAGCAACGGCAGTTCAGCCAGCTCAAGCACGCTTCGCTGCCACGCCAGTGCCTTGAGTGCAAGTTTGAGTTCGCTTGCCACGGCGAATGCCCCAAAAACAGGTTCGTGCGCGACAAGTATGGCAACCCTGGCCTCAATTATCTGTGCGAAGGCTATCACAAGTTTCTTGAACATGTGGCACCCTACATGGATTTCATGAAACGCGAGCTGGACAACCAGCGCCCCCCCGCCAACATCATGGAGGCGGTGAGGAATGGTTATTTTGGATAAACTTTATCTGACGATGGTGGGGCCCTAAAACCACCCTTTCGGCTTTACACTTAAATCGCGTCGGCGTTACGCTTGAATCGCACCTCCATTACGCTTGAAAGGCGTTGGGATTCAACTTGAATCCCAACGCCTTTCAAGCGTAATGGAGAACCATCTGTATGTCAGGCTTTTGCGAGCCTTAGCAAGCCCTCGTTTTGTATTTGTCGATGAGCCATGCGTCTTGCTCCGCTATGGTCATGTGGCTGTTGTCGAGCACGATGGCGTCATCGGCTTGGCGCAATGGTGAAACCTCACGATGCGTGTCTATGTAGTCGCGCTTCTGCACGTTTTCCAATATCTCGTCATAGTCGGCAGGCAGCCCCTTGCCTTGCAGTTCATCGTAGCGACGCTTGGCGCGCACCTCAGGCGAGGCTGTGACGAAAATCTTGAGTTCAGCGTCAGGAAAGACCACCGTGCCGATGTCGCGCCCGTCCATCACCACGCCTTTCTCCTTGCCCATCGCCTTTTGTTGTGCCACGAGGGCCTCGCGCACGCATGGTATGGCGGCTATCGGACTCACGTGTGAGCTTACCTCCATGCCGCGAATCTCTCGCTCCACCATCTCGCCGTTGAGATAGGTCTCGGGCAAGCCCGTGTTGGCGTTCAGCTTGAAACTTATGTTGACCTGAGGGAGCAGCTCTCTCAAATCGTTGGTCTTCACGCTGCCGTCGGCATTGAAGAGATTGTGGCGAAGGGCGAAAAGCGTGACCGAGCGATACATCGCGCCTGTGTCTACATACACATATCCAATCTTCTTGGCGAGGGCTTTTGCCATCGTGCTTTTACCGCATGAGGAATAGCCGTCAATGGCTATTGTTATCTTTTTCATCTATAGTGTTTTATAAAGAGTAAGCTATGTTTATGATGACGCTGGAGCTTGACACGTGATATTTGCTCCAACTTGCCGCGACCTTGATTCTGCTCAACGACAGTCCGGCGCCAAAACTCAATCCGGCTCCGTGGCTGCTCGATTTGCCATCGGAGCTCGTGATTTTCATCTCGTTGGCGCGTCGGAAGTTGTAGCCCATTCCTATCCACAAGTTATCCGATAGCAACGCGTCGGCTCCGACTACGAGATGGTTGATGGCCTTATAGTGTGGGTGGTTCAGGTCCACGAGCGTGGCGTGGAGACGCAGGGGCGTGTTGGTGAAGCGTTTCGACGCTCCTATCTGCATGTCAAACGGCAAGCGGTTGTAGTCGTCGTTGTATGCTTTCAATTCGCCTCCGAGGTTTTTCAGCACCAACGACAGCGACCATTCGCGGTCAGGGTCATAATAGTTCAAGCCAAGGTCCACGCTCACGGCAATGCTGTTGTAGTCGGCGATATACGAGGTTACGAATTTTGCCGCCACGCCGCCCGACAGCCTGTCGGTGAGGAGGTATGAGAAATATCCGGCTATGGAGATGTCTTTCGCTGAGAACTCGCCCGTCTGAATGTTGTTCTCGTCGGTTTGTTTCATCTTCCCGTAGTCTATAAACGAGCCCGAGACGGCTGCTGAGGCTCGCTCGCCAAACGTCTTGTTGAACGCCGCGCTCGCCACCTTGGAACCTTGCATATAGCTCATGTAGTTGAGGTTCAGCGACTTGTCAGTAACCGATGAAAGCAGGGCGGGGTTGTTGAAGATGAGGGCCTCGTCGTCATCTATCACGGTGATGTTGTCGCCACCCAATGCCGCGGCATGGGCGGAGACAGGCAACCGCAGAAAGTTGTAGCCAGTCTGACTGTCATTCTGCGCTTGGATGGACGCTATATTCGTGAGCGTCGCCAAGATGACAAAGAAAGCCTTTCTCATTTATTTTTTCCAAATTATTCAGCAAAATTACTGCTTTTCTTCAAGAATAACTGTAATTTTGCAAGGAAGTTTTGATAGTATAGAATAAAATTATCATTGACGAATGGATATAAAGAAAAGCGGTAAAGCCAATTTGGACAACCATCGTTCTACAGGGTTCCTGCTGGGTCTTATCCTGGTATTGTCCCTGCTTTTCGCTGCTTTCGAATATACCACACGCCCACAAAGCGCCGAGGAAGACGATTCCATGCTCGACGACCTTGCCGAGGACCTCACGATGAAGTCGGCGCCGCAAGACACGCGCGACATGGTATCGGCTGTGTCTGCCCCCGCTTCAAAGGCCATTACGCAAAACGTGAAGGAGGTGGCGCACGTGGACAACGCCTCGAAGATAGCCCCTATCACCAGCAAGCTCGTGATAGGAGACGGGCAGGCGGTGCAGAAGGACGCCAACGTCACGGAGGCGTTGCCGCAGGTGACAGCCGACAAGGACACCACTGTCTTGCGCACCGTGGAACAAATACCTGAGTTCCCGGGCGGAATAGTGCAATTCATGAAATGGCTCACTCGCAACCTTCATTATCCTCCACAGGCGCAACAACAGAAAATACAAGGCAAGGTGGTGGTGTCGTTTATCATTAACAAAGATGGCTCAATATCATCGCCCAAGGTGGTGAAGTCGGTAGACCCCTTGCTCGACAATGAGGCGATGCGTGTCATAAAGATGATGCCGCGATGGAAACCAGGCATGGACAAGGGCGTCGTTTGCCGCACAATGTTCGCCATACCCGTGAATTTCGTATTATAATATATCTATTAATAATATGTATAGCTCTGAAGAACTTTTGGCAAAGGTCAACCATTTCTTGGAAGACCTCCCTTACAATCGCCAGCCTATAACTCTCTACACCCCAATACGCTACGTGTTGTCCATGGGTGGCAAGCGCATACGGCCAGTGCTCATGCTGCTTGCCTACCAGCTCTACAAGGATGACCCTGAGAGCATCCTCATGCAAGCCGCGGCGTTGGAGACTTATCACAACTACACGCTCTTGCACGATGATCTCATGGACAACGCCGACCTTCGTCGCGGACATGAGACAGTGCACAAGAAGTGGAACGCCAACCAAGCCATTCTCTCGGGCGACTCCATGCTCGTGTTGGCTTATGAGCGCATGGCGCAATGCGCGAAGGACAAGCTGTCAAAGGTTCTTGGCATCTTCACCGAGACCGCGCTTGAGATAGGCGAGGGCCAGCAATACGACATCGACTTTGAGCAGCGCACCGATGTCACTGAGAGTGAATACATAGAGATGGTGCGATTGAAGACCAGCGTGCTCTTGGCTTGCGCCTTGAAGATTGGAGCCACGCTCGCGGACGCTCCAGCCGAAGACCTCGACAACCTCTATAAGTTTGGCGAGCAGGTGGGTTTGGCGTTCCAGTTGCAAGACGACTTCTTGGACGTGTATGGCGACCCGCGCGTCTTTGGCAAGGCCATTGGCGGTGACATCACGTCAAACAAGAAGACCTATATGCTCATCAACGCTTTCAATCATGCCAACGACGCTCAGCGTGAGGAGCTGATGCGCTGGGTCACGGCAAAGAGCTTTGACCGTCAAGAGAAGGTCGCGGCAGTGACGAGGCTTTACAATGAGATTGGCGTGGACAAGCTCGCGCTCGACAAGATAGCCTACTATTTTGAGCAGAGCAAGAAATACCTTGATGCCGTGAAGGTGGACGAGAACAAGAAGACGGTGTTGAGGCAGTATGCCGAGAAAATGATGTCAAGAAAATATTAATGGCGATACAGATGCCCGACTATAAGTTTATAGATACCCATGCCCACCTTGATGGGGAAGAGTTTAAGGACGACCTGCCATTGGTCATCCAGCGTGCCAAGGAGAGTGGCGTGGGTGCCATTTTCCTCCCTGGCGTTGATTCTTCGTCAGTGGCGAGCGTCATGAA
>DAIOUH010000038.1:0-18394 GCA_036751585.1 Prevotella sp.
TACTTTGTAGATCCTAATAATGTTGGCAAACAAATGCACATACAAGAGCATTGCCCTTGGCACGGTAACCAGAACATTTAAAATTATAGGATTATGAAGATAAGAAATGCAATATTGTTTTTGTTCGTGGCTGTGCTGACCTTCTCCTCATGCAAGGAGAGCGAGGACAACCCGGTTATCACCATGGATCCTACTACGGAGAAAATACTCGCTGAGGGTCTTAACATAGGCGCTTACGGTAAAGACACCACGGTCTTGTTTCCAAAAACTGACGGATATAAGATTGATATTAGCTATGCCACGGGTTCTGGCAAGTGGTGCAGGGCATCAGAAATTCCGGAGACAGATAACTATCAAGCAGGAGCGGATAATAACCAAACAGCAGTACGTATAGTATGTGCGCAATCGGATGATTCCCTGCTCATTGCAAGGGAAGCGAAAATTACGCTTTCTTCTTCGGATAATAAATATGTAATCAATGTGAAACAAAGGCCTCACCAGCTTGCTTACTTCAAGGATAAGGTGCTTTATATCCCAAACACGGGAGGAAACTTTAAGTTGTCTGTCTTGGCAAATAGCAAATTTGAAGTTTACTCAGTTTCTGGCACTTGGTTAACTAAAAGTTCTGGCCAGATAAAATGTACAGAAGTCAAGACAATAGAGTTCCCGTTTTATGTACAGTTGAATACAGGATTGGGTAGAAGTGATACCTATTGCGTCTCTAATGATTACTACGACACGGTTGTCCATCCCGACTACGTCACTGACTTATATGGTAATAGACCCATGATTAGTATTATTCAAGAGCCACGTACATTACATGAATCAGAAACCGTGGACATGAATGAACCAAAGCACTACGAGAGTCTTGAAACAATGTTAGGACATGACAGGGAAAATCTGTCCAGATTGAAAAAACTTACTGTAATAAACATGATCGAGCATTCTGATGTGGATTATGCAGCCAAAATAGCCACTCTGAACCTCGACACGTTGAATATGTCACAGTGTAATTATTATGCTTTTGAAGATAAGAGGAGCATTGGGCAAAGAATGTTTTTTGGTTGTCACCTGTCGTGCATTGTCTTGCCAAAAGGCACTGAGCGTATATACAACGAAGCCTTTGCCAATTGTGCCAATCTCAAGACGGTTAGCCTGCCATCGAGTGTCAAGAGCATAGGGATAATGGCATTCGCGCTTTCTCCTAAAATAGAGAAGATATTGATACCATCAGACTCCAAGCTCCAATATATCTATGACGAGGCTTTCAACACTGGCGGCACCCTTACGAGCCTCTTTATACCAGCGACGACAGAACTGTCAAAGGATGCACTTAAAGGTCTTCGGGTAAAGGAATTGCATATAAGATTGGCGACTCCTCCGATGCTGAATCCAGACAAAGACGTTGACCGCAGTGCCAGCGTGTTGTATGTGCCCGTAGGCTCCAAGGATAAGTATGTCTCTGCGACCTATTTCAAGGACTTCGGAAGAATAGTTGAAGAATAAACGGAATCTGTCAAATATTAAATGAGCTAACCTAACGAACAGTTTGTACTCGAAAAACGCCACGGCTTGGTATTGCCAGTACCAAGCCGTGGTTAAATCTTTATAGAGGCAAAATCTCTCTAAGAAATATTTCTCACCACCACCGCTATTGTCTTCATGCGCACATAGTTGTAACTCAGATACATGAAGCCACGATAGGGATTGTCGGTTCCCCATGAGTTTTTGGCGATGAAAAAGAGATGCCCATTGGTGTCTCTCGCGAGACCGCACAGCTCCATGCAATGGTCATCGGTGGTCTGGAACTGCTCGAAAGCCCACTGGCGTTCAGCTTGCGTAGGCTTGTGACGCTCATCAGGCAACGTGGCGATGCCGCGCTGGAAGTTGAAACCAGGCTCGGAAGTGTCGCCCTCCCAACACACTGGGTGTCCATGTCGCAGGGATTGGACTATGGTCTTCATCAACTGGTCGATAGGGACATTGCGGAAGGTGTCGAGCATTCGGTTGTCGGCCGATTCCATCACGAAATGCTTGCCAAAAGGATGATGGGTGAAACTGGTCAACGCCACATAGTCGCCATCTACACAGACGCTCTCGGCAAACTGGCGTGGCGTGTAGCTCATGCCAAGCATGAAAAGCGTCGGCGGAAGATAACCTATCTGCCTGTCGAGATTGTCGCCAAGCCTCTTGTCGAGCATTCGCAAGCTCCTCGACGCGCGCGCCACCTGCATGGCCTCACGGCAAAGGGAGCCGTAGTTTACGCTGCCGAAGGGATGGTAGCTGTCGTATGGCTCCACGCCATAGCGATCCATGAGCCTCAGCGTCATCGTCGCCATGCCACGGAGCGACACCCTTACCCTGCCACGCGTGAGGTAATAAGCGTGCGCCTGCTCCTGCAACCACAAGCGAGCGAGATAGTCGGGCGAGAGATTCACGGAGTCGCCCATCTCCAGCCGCTCCGTCTCTATGGTGGCAAGCATGGCGTAAGCCCAACAAAGCTCGCTGTGCCCTTGGTCTTTCACTGGCGTGGTCTTCAGCACCACCTCGTTGTGAAAAGGATGATGAGCCGACTTGCCAGCCCTCTCCGTGCACGAAGAGAGCACGAACGGCAGCAGGACGATAAAGAGATCGGAATGCTTAAAAATGATTTTCATTATTTGTAGTCGTATTTCACAGCAAAATTAAGCATTTGCGTCCTGTTTCGGTTCAGAAGGCTAACTTTTTTACGCCCAATTTTGAAAGAAGTCAGAAAAATTGCTTATATTTGCAGCATAAACCCTCTAAAGACTGAAAGCACTATGATGCAAGAACTAATTGATACACTCCACAATGAGCAACACACGCTTGTGGTGCTTCACGATGGCCGCATCAGCACATTCGACGGACAGGGCGTGCGCCGTCTCTACAACATCATGAACGATGAACCCGAACTGCTCTACGATGCCAAGGTAGCGGTGAAAGCCGTTGGCAGGTCAGCCGCCGCCATGATGGTAGACGGAGGCGTGGTTGAGGTGTTTGCCGAATACATCTCACAACAGGCTTACGACACATTGACCAGCGCGGACATAAAGGTTTCCTTCGACAAGAAACTCGACCACCGCGAGTTTCTTGAGGTGTGGAGGAAGTTGGGAGAATAAAAGGGGGTTAGCAGCCCTTGTGCGTCATGATGTCGAGCACCATGTCATCGGTGGGATTCATGGCCTCCTTGCCAATTGACGTGAGGTTGTGAATACTCTTGTCCACATCGTTGTCTACGATGCCTTCGGCTGCTGTGACCTGATGGTGCTGCATGGATAGAAGCGCGGAAAGGAGCGCGGAAGACACTCCAGAACAAATCTTTATGCTGCACGATGGCTTGGCTCCATCGCATATCATGCCAGTGAGGTTGGCAACCATGTTTTGTATCGCGGCGCACACGCGGTCGTAGTCGCCTCCCATGAGATAAACTATGCCACAGCTCGCGCCCGTGCTTGCCACGACACAGCCACAGAGAGCCGACAACGTGCCAAGGCTCTGCTTGATATAGATGGCGGTGAGATGCGAGAGGGTAAGCGCGCGAATCAACTCCTCTTCAGTGTTTTCGTTCTCCTTGGCAAACACCGCCACTGGATTGGTGGCACAGATGCCTTGGTTGCCGGAGCCGCTGTTGCTCATCACCGGAATCATGGCACCACCCATGCGCGCGTCGCAGGCAAGTGCCGTCTCGGAGATGATGTGCGAGAATATGGAATCGCCAAAGATGCCATGGCTCAGCGGACGGTCGATAGTCTTGCCCAGACAGTGGCCGTAGTTGCCCTTGCGACTCTCCTCGGCTGCGCGGATGTTGTAGTCGCGCGCCTCTTTCATGAAGGCTATCTCTTCAAGGGGAGCGGTAGTGGCAAACTCCCACACAGTCTTCATGTTTAGGTCCAATCCCTTGTGCTCCTCGGTGCTTTCGGTGCATTTACGCTTGTCGAGCAACACCTTGCCATTGCAACTCTCGTAGACGAAGTTGGTATGGCTTCCGGCTATGACCGCCGTGGCACTGTCGTCGCCAGCCTCGCAAGTGACCTCAATATACAGTTTCTCGGATATATTCTCCTTCAACTTGATGTCGATGCGGCGTGGGTCGGCAATGAAAGCCTTGCCTTCCTCAAGCGTATCGGGTGTGAGATCCTTGATGACCTCAAGCTGGTATTGGCTCTTGCCCACTATGGCCCCCAGTGCCACGGCAATGGGCAAGCCTATCATACCTGTGCCAGGAATGCCGACGCCCATGGCGTTTTTCAGCATGTTGCCGCTCAAGAGAACCTGTATCTTTTCCGGGCGTTTGCCCAAGTCCTCGGTTGCCCTCGCCGTGCAAAGCGCCACCGCCATGGGCTCAGTGCAGCCCACGGCAGGCACCACTTGCCGCTTAATCAGCGCGATGATTTGTTCACGTGTTTCTTTGTCAAGCATGATTCAATTGCAAATTAATAGATGTTTACAGTATGGCTTGCAGGGTGCTGCCCCTGCGCCATACTATTTCTTGTAAGCATCAAGACCCTTCTTGAGGAAGTCGAGATAAGCCGAGACATCCTCCTTGTAAGTGAACGAGCCAGAGAGCACGTTGCCATTGTTGTCGAGCGTGACATAGAACGGCTGGGCGTTTGCCCCGAACTTATGGCTCTGCAGATAGCTCCACTTGTCGCCCACGGTGTGAAGCGTGCGCTTCTGTCCGTTTGGCATGGTCACCTCCATAGGCTGTGGCAACTTGGTCTTGTCGTCCACATAGAGCGAGATGAGCACGTAGTCCTTCTCCAGCTTCTCAGCCACTGATGGGTCTGTCCATACCGAAGCCTCCATCTTGCGGCAGTTGACGCAACCATAGCCTGTGAAGTCGAGCATCACGGGCTTGCCCTGTGCCTTTGCCGCTGCCATGCCAGCCTCGTAGTCCTTGTATTTGGCCTCTACCACATGGTTGTTGAGGTTGAAGTCTTGTGTGGTGATAGGAGGCGCGAAAGCTGACACCGCCTTGCAAGGAGCACCCCAGAGTCCAGGAATCATGTATATGGCGAACGCGAAGGAACACAAGCCGAGCATTATGGCAGGAACAGGCATTGGCTTTTGCAAGTCGCCGCCAATGGCATCCTGCTGGAACTTGAGCCAACCCACGAGATAAGCGCCAAGGGCCATGAAGATGACTATCCAGAGAGAGAGGAACACCTCACGGTCCATGATATGCCAGCCATAGGCGAGGTCAGCCACGGAGAGGAACTTGAGCGAGAACGCCAATTCCACGAAGCCAAGCACGACCTTGATTTGATCCATCCATGAGCCACTGCGCGGGCTCTTCTTCATGAGCGTCGGGAACATGGCGAACAACGCGAAAGGCACCGCAAGGGCTATGGCAAAGCCAAACATGCCAACGGCAGGAGCGAGCCAGTCGCCAGACGTGACGGTCTGCACGAGCAAGAGGCCGATGATAGGCGCCGTGCACGAGAAGCTCACGAGCACGAGCGTGAAGGCCATGAGGAAGATGGAGATGAGACCTGTGGTGCTCGACGCCTTGTTGTCAACCTTGTTTGCCCAACTGTCGGGGAGCTTGATCTCAAACCAACCGAAGAAGCTCACGGCGAAGACCACGAGCAAAAGGAACAGGAAGATATTGAACACGGCGTTGGTAGACAGCGCGTTGAGCGTTGACGGGCCGAAGATGGCCGTAACGCCAATGCCCAAGGCAAGATAGATGACGATGATGGATATGCCATAGATGACGGCATCGCGCACGCCACGCTTCTTGTTGTCCTTTGAACGCTTGAGGAAGAAGCTCACCGTCATGGGGATGATAGGCCAGATGCACGGCATGACCAAAGCCAGCAAGCCGCCAACGATACCCATGAGGAATATATATAATAATGAGTGGTTTGCCAGGTCGTTGGTGCCACCAAACTGCTGCAACTGCTTGATGACAGGCTTCCAAAGAGCGTCCTTGTCGCTCTGAGAGAGAGACGCTGCCGCCGCGGCGTTGGCTGCGGCAAGAGAGTCGGCATTGACCGAATCGGTGCCTTGGGCAGCAGCGGTCGGGGCGACCTCATCGTCCACGGCCACGTCAGTCCCGTCCTGCGCATCCTGAGCGTCTTGCTTCACGTCGCCAGCCACGGCAGGGCTCTTGCCGCTCTTCTTTATCTCCACGCTCGTGGGTGGCATGCAGTTTTGGTCGTTGCAAGCGCCATACTCAAGGTAAGCGTCGATGTGATAGTTTGGCTTGGTGAATTTCACCTTTTGCACAAACTGCACACTGCCCTCGAAATAGCGAAGGTTCATCTCGAAGAGCTGGTCATACTTCTTTATCTCATGACCGCGTGGCTCCAACTTGCCCACAAGCTGCACGCCATCGAGCTTGTTCACATTAAACGTGGCAGAGGTTGGGCCGTCACCGCCCAAGCCGGTGCTGTAGACATGCCAGCCGCTGCTGATTTTTCCCGTGAAAACGATTTCGCCCTCTGCGCTGTTGTTGGTCTTCAACGTGGAAGAAAACTTCACAGGGTCCAGCATTTGGGCATTGGCCATGATGCCTACAAGCATCAGCAAAGCAAGTGTCAAAAGTTTTTTCATTGCTTATATGATTTTCGTTATAATCGTGTGTTATTGTAATAATACCATGTTGCCAGCGACCTACATGACGCCTATCCAGCGCAATATGTCGTTGAGGTTGGCCACCACCATCAGCAAGATGAGCACCGTGATGCCTACATACTCAGCCTTGATGAGGAACTTCTCTGATGGCTTGCGGCGAGTGATTATCTCATAGAGAAGGAAGAGCACGTGGCCGCCATCAAGAGCTGGTATTGGGAGAATGTTCATGAAGGCGAGGATGATGCTGAGGAATGCCGTCATCATCCAGAATGCATGCCAATCCCATGTCTGAGGGAACAAGGAGCCTATGGCACCAAAGCCACCAAGACTCTTGGCGCCATCGGCAGTGAACACGTATTTCATGTCGCTGACATATCCCGACAACACGTCCCAGCCGTATTTCACGCCAGCCGGGAAGCTCGCCAAGAAGCTATAGCTCACATGGGTAATCTTGTCCTTGTACATATACTCCGGTCCACCCACGGCAAAGCCGAGCTTGGCGTCGGGCGTGAGCATGGCCGTGACCGTGTCGCGCTTGGCGTTGGCCTTCTCTATCACGAGCGAGACGGTGCGAAGGCGCAAGCTGTCCTTATGGGTGTTGACGGCTGCCAGCTGGTCGCTGATGACACCCACCACCTCGGTGAACTCATTGTAAGAGTCGATGGCCTTGCCATTGACTGCAAGGATCTTGTCGCCCTTACGCATACCGGCCTTCCATGCCGGAGACTCAACAGAGTCGTTGTCGGTCACGGGTATGGTCTGGAACACGGTGTCGGCAACAGCCGGAACGAAAGGACGGACAAACTGAGGGGTCACCTTGAGCATGTCGAGCAGGTTGAGATTGCCCGGCAAGTTGATACGCACCTTCTTGCCGTCGCGCATCACGTCGCAATACTGAGCCTCGGAGATGTCGCGAAACACGTCGCCGCCAAAGTCCTTGAACGGACGGATGTCGGTGCCGAGAAGGATGTCGTGATCCTTGAATCCATAAGACTTGGCTTCCTTGTTGAACTTCATGCCCTGCGTCATGTCTGCCACGCGGACATAACTCTCGCCCCAATGGAACATTATCATGGAATAGATGAAGAGCGCGAGGATGAAGTTGACCGTGACACCACCGACCATGATGATGAGACGCTGCCACGCCGGCTTCACGCGAAACTCCCATGGCTCCGGGGCGCGCTTCATCTGCTCGGTGTCCATGCTCTCGTCTATCATTCCGGCAATCTTGCAGTAGCCACCCAGTGGCAACCAACCCATGCCATACTCGGTGTCAGACTTGCGAGGCTTGAAACTGAAGAGCTTGCCGCTCCATTTGCCAAGGCTGACATCGAAGAAGATGAAAAACTTCTCCACCCTCACGCCAAAGAGCTTCGCGGCTACCATGTGGCCACCCTCGTGGAGGAGCACAAGGAGAGAGATGGAGAGGATGAATTGTAATAGCTTTATGAGGAAAACTTCCATTTGTTTTATTATTAATGTGTTAAGCCTTAAGCAACGAGGCTGCTATCTGGCGTGCCTCCGCGTCGGTTTGGAAATAAGTGTCGAGATTCGGGGTCTTGTCAAACGAAGCCTGCCGCATGGTCTGCTCTATGACATCCGCCATGCCGAGGAAAGAGCACTCGCCACGTCGGAAGGCGGCATTGACCACCTCGTTGGCGGCATTCAGTATGCACGGCATATTGCCGCCCTCGTGAATGGCCTCGTAAGCCAAACGCAAGCACGGGAACTTGCGCACGTCTGGCTTGAAAAACTCCAGCTTCTGTGTGCTGAAAAGGTCCAGGCGGTCGCCATTGAGCGAGAGTCGCTTGGGGAAAGAGAAAGCATACTGTATGGGAAGCCTCATGTCGGGAACGCCAAGCTGCGCCTTCACAGCGCCATCCTTGAACTGTACGCCACTGTGGACTACGCTCTGCGGATGCACCAGCACTTCTATCTTCTCGGCGGGCACGCCAAAGAGCCATTTTGCCTCCATGACCTCAAAGCCCTTGTTCATGAGCGATGCCGAGTCGATGGTAATCTTCGCGCCCATCTTCCATGTGGGGTGGCGAAGGGCGTCGGCAGCCGTCACCGTGAGCAACTGCTCATGGGTGAAGTTGCGGAAAGGCCCTCCCGAACAGGTCAGGAGAATCTTGTCCACCTCGTTCATCTCCTCGCCCACCAGACACTGGAATATCGCCGAGTGCTCCGAGTCGACAGGCAATAGGTCAACATGGTATTTCCCCACAAGGTCGAGGATGAGCTCGCCTGCCACGACCAAGGTCTCCTTGTTGGCAAGGCAAATCTTCTTGCGTGCCTTGATCGCGCGAATGGTAGGCTCCAAGCCTGCGAATCCCACGAGGGCCGCGAGCACCATGTCCACTGGTCCAGCCTCCACTATCTCGCACAGTGCCTTGTGGCCGGCATAGACCTTCACATCGGTATCGGCGAGCTTGGCTTTCAGTTCTTCGTAGTGGGCCTCGTTGGCAATCACCACCGCGGCGGGATTGAACTCGCGGGCTTGCTCGGCAAGTTTATCCACGCTGTCGTTGGCGGTCAACGCGTAAGCCTCGTAAAGGTCAGGGTGCTGCCTTATCACGTCGAGGGCTTGCGTGCCTATGGAACCCGTGGAGCCAAGTATGCAAATTTGTTTCTTCATCTAAACGTTTTCTACAATGATAATAATCCGTCATGGGGCATGCCGCTACAACGACAGCAACCCTTCGGGTATTTCAACCGTGATGGTTTGGTTTTTCTTGTCTATCGCCTTTACAAGCTCATGGCTTGCCGGAATCAGCGTCTCGCCATTAGCCGTGTCTACCACGAATAGCGGGTTGGCGGTGGAGTCGTCGATTGCCGTCACCGTGCCAACCAAGGTGCCAGTCGACGCGTCCACGAGCTTGAAGCCCGCGAGTTCAGCCTTTGACACTGTAGGGGCGTCATCATCGGAAGCGTCGCGTGGGAAATAGACATCGCAACCCGTGAGGTCGGAGGCTTGGTCGAGAGTGTCAATGCCCTCAAACTTGACCAGTGCAACGACATCGGAGCTGAAGCGGTATTCCTCGAAGAAAAACGGCACCAGCAACCCGTCTATCATGACGAAAACGAAATCGGCGTCTTGGCGGTCGAACACGTCATCATCGAAAGGGAAGGCTATCTCCCCTTTCACCCCATGAGGCTTGCCAAGACTGCCTATGCGGTAGACATCACTGAGCTTAATCATCGACTCGCTGAATATTAGCCCCCAGGCCGTTAAGACGCTTCTCTATGTCCTCGTAGCCACGGTCTATCTGCCCTATGTTCTCTATGCGGCTCGTGCCTTTCGCGCTCATGGCGGCTATAAGCAGGGCAATGCCAGCGCGAATGTCAGGACTCGACATACGTCCCGCCCTGAGCTGTATGCGGTGGTCTTGACCCACCACCACGGCGCGGTGAGGATCGCAAAGTATGATTTGCGCGCCCATGTCGATAAGCTTGTCCACAAAGAAGAGACGACTCTCAAACATCTTCTGGTGAATGAGCACGGTGCCACGCGCCTGCGTAGCCACCACGAGCAACACGGAGAGCAGGTCAGGAGTGAGACCTGGCCAAGGCGCGTCGGCAAGGGTCATTATCGTGCCATCAATAAAAGAGTCGACCACATAGTGTGCCTGGTGAGGGATGACCAAGTCGTCGCCATCTGCCTTCAGCCTCACGCCCAACCGGCGGAAAGCGTCAGGAATGGGGCCGAGGTTGCGCAGCGACACATCTTTTATGCGTATGCCATTGCCGACCATCGCCGCCATGCCGATGAAAGACCCCACCTCTATCATGTCGGGAAGCACACGGTGCGTGGCTCCATGCAGGTGGTCAACGCCTACAATGGTCACGAGGTTGCTGGCTATGCCCGATATGTTGGCTCCCATGTGGTTGAGGAGGTGGCAGAGCTGCTGAATGTAAGGTTCGCACGCCGCGTGATATATAGTTGTGGTGCCTTTCGCCATGACAGCCGCCATGATGATGTTGGCGGTGCCTGTGACCGATGCCTCATCGAGGAGCATGTAAGTGCCTTTGAGACGGTCGCCGTGTATCTGGTAAACGTCGCGTGCCTCATCAAACACGAATTTCGCGCCCAGGTGCTTGAACCCGAGGAAATGGGTGTCGAGACGACGGCGGCCTATCTTGTCGCCGCCAGGTTTGGCCACCGTTGCCTTGCCGAAGCGACCGAGCAGCGGGCCGTACATCAACACCGAACCACGAAGACGAGAGCACTTCTTCACGAAATCCACGCTGTCGAGGAAGTCCAGGTTCACCTCGTCTGCCTGAAACGTGTAGTCGTGACGGCTGTTGCGCGTCACCTTCACGCCCACGTCCTTCAACAGCTTTATGAGGTTGTTGACATCAAGGATGTCGGGCACGTTGGTTATGCGCACGGGCTCGCTTGTGAGCAGCGACGCGCATATCACCTCCAACGCCTCGTTTTTGGCGCCTTGCGGGGTGATGGTACCCTCAAGCTGGTGTCCACCTTCTATTATGAATGACTCCATACGTCCAGTCTATTTTTTCTTGCGTTTCTTGCCATTGTTGGTTGGCGCCAAGGCTCTCATGTCCACCCGCTCAAACTTGAAGTGGTCGAGGTCGAGCTGAATCTTCCCGTCGGTGAAGTTGGCAAGGTCGCTCGCCACCTTCTCGTCGTCGCAAAGGCCATGTCCCCATTGCACGAGGTCGCGCTTCATCTGGTTGGCGGTGAGTGCCGTCAGCTGGTCGCGCTCCTCGCCTGGCTCCATGGTCTTCAGCTTGTTGAAGAGTTCAAACACCAATTTGCCATAGTGACGCACCGGTATCTTGCTGGTCTCATATTTGAGGGGCTGCGGCTTCTCGCTTATCACCTTTGCCTTGGATATGTCTACGGGCCAGTCTATGTCGAGCTTGAAATCGCTAATCAGCGCGAGCTGGTCCCAGAGCTTCTGCTTGTAGTTGTCGGTTTGTGCCAACTGCGGGTTCATCAGCTCCATGGTGTCTATTATGGTGTAAGCGCAGCGCAAGCGTTCGTCACGGTCGGGCAGCGTCATGCAATAGTTCACCATCTTCTGTACCTCGCGCCCATATTCCGGCAACACGAGTTTTTCTCGCTGAGTGTTATAGTCTAAACCTTGGATGTTCATCAACATGAAATTAAATTATGTGGTTTAAAGGAGCTTGCGAGGCAGCTTTGCCACGAAATTCTTCAAGTAGAAAGGCACGAAGTAGGCCACGTCCTCAAACTTCTGGTCAGCCATGCGCTTTTCCGCCAGCGGCATCATGTTCTTGGCCAATGGCTCAATGTCGTCGATGAAGTGGGCGTTGGGGTGATTAATGACTTCCTTGCACTTCTTGGCTCCGTCGCCGAAGAAATACACGGGACCCTTGTCGAGCCACTCATTGTAGGTGTCGGCCTCCACCACGTCGGCGTGGATGGGTCGCACCTCGTGCAGCGAACGGTCGAAGAGTTGGGCATAGACTTCCATGCGACGGGCGTCGAGCATGGGGCAGAGCAACGCGTTCTCCTCCTTCACCATCTCGTGCAAGAGCACGGGCACGCAGAGAATCTCCAACGTGGGCACGCCCAAGAGCTTGAGGCCTCGGCCATAGCAAATGCCCTTCGCCATGCTCACGCCAATGCGAAGGCCAGTGTAACTGCCTGGGCCACAACTTACAGCCACGGCGTCGAAAGGAATGCCGTGGTTGTCGGTGAACGACAGAGCCTCGTCAACAAAGGAGCCTAAACGCTCCGCATGGTTGGGTCCAGAGTGATCCTCTTTCTCAAAAATGCAAGCACCGTCCTGGCTTACTGCCACTGAACAAACGCTGGTGCTTGTCTCAATATTCAATATACAAGACATACTTATACGCGTATTATGTCGATATTATTCTTAATAAAGTGCAAATTTACTCCTTTTTCCATCCAATTTTGTACTTTTGCAGAAATTTAACGCACAAATAAGTATGATACTCTCTATGACGGGCTACGGCAAGTCCGTAGTGGTTTACAAAGACAAGAAAATCAACGTTGAGATAAAATCGCTCAACAGCAAGGCCCTTGACCTCTCCACGCGTGTCGCTCCGCTTTATCGCGAGAAGGAGATGGAGATAAGGCAGTATATCGCCAAGAAGCTCTCACGTGGCAAGGTCGACTTCGCACTTTGGACGGAGAAAGACGCGGGGACTGACGCCACGCCAATCAACGCCGCTCTCGTGGAAAACTACTACAAGCAGCTGAAAGCCATCTCCGAAACGATGGGCATACCAGAGCCCACCGACTGGTTCAGCACATTGACCCGCATGCCCGACGTGCTCACCAAGACCAATGTCGAGGAGCTCAGCGACGAGGAATGGGAAGTGGTGAAAGGCGCTATAGAGCAGGCTGTTGACAACCTCGTGGCGTTTCGCAAGCAGGAAGGCGCCGCGCTGGAAAAGAAGTTCCACGAGAAGGTTGACAACATCGAGAAGCTCCTCCACAGCATCGAGCCTTACGAGAAGAGCCGCGTGCCGAAAATAAAGGAGACGATAATAAAAGGCTTGGAGCAGATTCCGGAAGTGCAATACGACAAGAACCGCCTTGAGCAAGAGCTCATCTATTATATCGAGAAGCTCGACATCAGCGAGGAGAAGCAACGTCTCGCCAACCACCTGAAATATTTCCGTGAGACCATGGCCGAAGACCAACCCAACGGCAAGAAGCTCGGCTTCATAGCGCAAGAGATGGGCCGAGAGATCAACACCACTGGCTCGAAGAGCAACCAGGCAGAGATGCAAAACATCGTGGTGAAGATGAAGGATGAACTTGAGCAAATCAAGGAGCAGGTTTTGAACGCATTGTAACAGACAAGATTGACATGACTGGCAAACTGATAATTTTTTCCGCTCCAAGCGGTTCAGGCAAGAGCACCATCGTGCAGTGGCTGATGAATGAGCACCCCGAGTTGAACCTCGCATTCTCGATAAGCGCCACAACGCGCGCGCCACGAGGCACAGAGAAAAACGGCGTGGAGTATCTATTCCTCACGCCTGAGCAATTCAAGGACAAAATCAACCACGGCGAGTTTCTCGAATACGAGGAAGTCTACACCGACCGTTTCTATGGCACGCTGAAGTCGCAGGTGGAGAGCCAAGCCGAGCGTGGCGAGAATGTGGTGTTCGACGTGGACGTGAAAGGCGGCTGCAACATCAAGAAGCATTATGGGGCGCGTGCCTTGAGCATCTTCGTGCAGCCACCATCAATAGAGGAGCTAAGGCGCAGGCTCGTGAAGCGTGCCACCGACGCCCCCGTGGTGATTGAGCAGCGTCTCGCCAAGGCAGCCTATGAGCTGACGTTCGCCAAGGAGTTTGACCACATTGTCGTCAACGATGACTTGGAGAAAGCCAAGCAAGACACCTACCGTCTCGTCAGCGATTTCCTTAAAGCTTAGCCGCCAATGCCCGACAGCCTGCCACACCTCCGCATTGGCATTTTCGGAGGCAGTTTCAACCCCGTGCACGTGGGACACATAGGTCTGGCGAGGCAAATCCTTAGCCTCGCCCACCTCGATGAGGTGTGGTTTCTCGTGTCGCCTCTCAACCCTTTCAAGAAAGCGGCAACCGACCTCCTCGACGACGAAGAGCGATTGGCCATCACACGTCAAGCCCTCGTCGGCGAGAAGCGGCTTTTGGCTTCCGACTACGAGTTCCACCTGCCAAAGCCCTCCTACACCTGGAACACGCTGAAGCATCTTAAAGCCGACTACCCCGACTGCCAGTTCACGCTAATAATAGGGGCGGACAACTGGCTTGTCTTTGACCGTTGGGCAAAGCCCGACTATATTCTTTCCAATTGCGACATAGCCGTCTACGCGCGCCCCGAATGCGCCATAGACACGTCTTCATTGCCACAAAACGTGCACGTATACGACACTTGCCTCTACGACATAAGCAGCACCAAGATAAGGGACAACGTGAGGCGAGGCTTGCCCATCACGGGCATGGTGCCAAGCCGCGTGGAGAATATCGTGAAGAAGGCATATCATGCAGGAAGGTAGGATTCTTATATCAAAAGTTAAGGCGCCACAACGACATTACCGTTGTGGCGCCTTGGCTTTTATACATCCTACATGTCATAGTAGCGGCACATTTTCCATAAAATTATGCCCAAAGACTCTACCTGTTTGGGCATAATTTTGTAACTTTACGAAAAATATAATGTTTTCGCCATGATAGAGCCGAAAAGAGTGCCATACGGAGTGTCCGACTTTGAAAGGGTAATACGTGAAAATCAGTATTACGTAGACAAGACCATGTATATCCCGTTGTTGGAGAATCAACCCGACAACCTGATATTCATACGTCCTCGCCGCTTTGGCAAGAGCTTGTTCTTGAGCATGCTCGAGACCTACTACGACATCAAGAAAAAAGACCAATTCCAAGAGATTTTCGGTGACTTGTGGATTGGAAGCCATCCCACGAGCTTACAAGGCAAGTACCAAATACTTTCACTGGATTTTTCGCAAGTGGGAGGCAATATCAACAACCTTGAAGAGCGTTTCAACTCATATTGTTGTATCTGCTTCGACAGTTTCGTCAGTAGATACGCAGATTTCTACAAAGACATTATTGAAAAGGGCGTGTATGGGACAAAAGTAGCGTCTGAAAAACTTGCCATGATTCAAAAATGCGCAAAGGAAAACAGTTACCAACTTTACCTGATCATCGACGAATACGACAACTTCACCAACACCGTGCTCAACGAGCAGGGTGAGGAAGTGTATCATGCCATGACCCACGCCAGCGGGTTCTACCGCGACTACTTCAAGAAGTTCAAGGGGTCTTTCGCCAAGATTTTCATGATGGGCGTAAGTCCTGTCACCTTGGACGACGTGACCAGTGGCTTCAACATAGGTTGGCACATCTCCACAAGGCCGGAGTTTGACAAGATGTTAGGATTCAGCACGGAAGACGTGCGCGCGATGTTCACGCGCTACCGCGACGCCGGGCAGATTCCCGCAAATAGCGACATCGAGGCCATGATAGCGGAAATCAAGCCATGGTATGACAACTATTGCTTCTCTGAAGAATGCTTAAACAGCGATGTCAGGGTCTTTAATTGTGACATGGTCTTATACTATCTCCGAAATTATATGGACAATGGCAAAGGACCAAAGCAGATGATAGACCCCAACACCAAGACCGACTACAACAAGATGAAGCGATTGCTCCAGCTTGACAAGTTGGACGGCAACCGCAAGGGCATCATACGCAAGGTCACGGAAGAAGGAAGCATCGTGGCAAATCTGTACGAGACGTTCCCTGCCAGCGAAATCGTAAAGCCTGAAGTATTCCCAAGTCTGCTGTTCTACTATGGCATGCTTACCATAAAGGGTACTTTAGGCGACATGCTGGTACTTGGAATACCCAACAACAACGTTCGTCGCCAATATTATGGCTATCTGCAAGAGCAATACCAAGACATCAATCACATCAACCTGAATGATTTCGGATACATGATGACCTACATGGCTTTCGAGGGCAAATGGCAAGAGGTGCTCGGGTTCATGTCGAAAGCTTACGCGGAAGTGGCTTCCGTGCGTGATGGCATCGAGGCTGAACGCAACCTGCAAGGATTCTTCATGGCATATCTCTATCTGAGCAACTATTACATCACCGCCCCGGAACTTGAGTTGAATCATGGCTATTGCGATTTCTTCCTTTTGCCAGACTTGACCCACTACCCTACCAAGCACAGTTATATCATAGAACTGAAGATGCTGCCGGCAAAGGACTTTGAGAGCAAGGCCGAAACGCAATGGCAAGAGGCAATAACGCAAATAAACCGTTATGCCGCCGCCCCAAGGGTGGAGGCACTTCGCCAAGGCACTACATTGCACAAGATCATCATCCAGTTCAGCGGATGGGAAGTGAAAAGAATGGAAGAGGTATAAGGTTTTCAGAGCACTTTGAATGTTACAAAACACGACATAAGAAATCTTTATGAGAAAAATAAAAATAAATCCGAAATACGAGCACTTGAGAAGTTTCATCGAGAGTATCCCAGATATCTTCGAGCGAGAAGGCAAGGAGATATATCACCTCTGAAATGTCATCAAGGTCTTGACAGCCCCAGACGAGTCTCTTGCCAATGTAAAGCGATTTCACCAGCCCAAAAGCCTCAACCGCCTGATTTATTCTTGGAGCCTAAGAATTCCCAAGGGACAACGAGCTTACGAATACTCGTTCTTGCTCAATCGAAAAGGCATCAACACCCCCGAGGCGATTGCACTAATAGAAGAACGAAACTTATTGAAACTATTAGGTTACACCTATCTCATCACCATACAATGCGACTATCCACACACCCTATATGAAATAAAAGATGCCAGGGAAGAAGAATACAAGCCTCTCGCCAAAGCTTTGTCTCATTATGCAGCAAAAATGCACCTAGCTCAAATGATGCACAAGGACTTCACTCCTGGCAATATACTTTGGGACAAGAACGACGAAGGATATCTATTTACCGTCGTCGACATAAATAGAATGTATTTCGGAAATGTTTCTGTTCACAAAGGACTTAATAACATGAAACGTTTCTGGGGTCCCAAGCTATTCACCGAAATCTTGGCAGAAGACTATGCCAAGGTACGCAATGCATCCCCACAAGAAGCAGTCAACTATATACTAAAAAAGAGAAGTGCATTTTGGAAACACTTCAGCAAAAAACACGAAGTCCCATTCTCGTTAGAATACTAATAACGAGAATGGGACTTCGCCTTTATAGAGTATTACCATATTTCTTAACTATGCCATACTGAGTCCAAACGGAGTGCAGCAACTTCGTTTCTTTACGAATCTCATTATTAACAGCCCAAGCTTGCTCATTGACGTATGGATGCCCATGATCCAGATGAAGGACAATGGCCGAATAGCGTATCTGCTTAGACCGTATGCCTAGATTGAAAAGCCGCTCTCCCATCTCACGATCCTCACCTCCATACAGCATACGTTCGTCAAAGCCATTCACTCGCAAAATATCCTCACGCCATCCACTACTATTCATTCCATTCCAAGTAGCCTTTGTGGGTGTTATCGCATTCATCATTCGAGCAAAAACAGGATTCTGCACAAGTTTGGTACACTTGAAACACAAAGGCAGTCCATTTTTCCTCAACCAAGAAAGCCTAAAAGCTCGCTTACTTTCCACATCTTCATAACTCAAAGCCATGCTGAGAGACATCGGCAATTTAAAATACCCCCCACTCAGAATATAACCTTTTTCTGAGTATCTATAATGAGTCTCAAGAAAGTCATAACGTGGCACGCAATCTTGGTCTGTAAACACGAGATAATCTGCCGAAGAAGCAACTATAGCCTTGTTTAGAATCGTAGTCTTGCGAAAACCTTTGTCTTCATGCCAAACATGTTTCAACGGCAACAAGCCTTTATAGCGTTCTATCAACTGACGAGTTTCCTCCCCTGACCCGTCATCAGCGATGATAATCTCATCAGCCTGACGACTCTGAAAGATATATCCCCAAAATGTTTTCTCAAGCCACTTTGGATTATTATAGGTAGAGATGATTAATCCTAATGTTTTTTTGCTCATGTCGTTAGTATTTTTATAATGAGAAAGCAAAAATACGAAAAAAACAGTATTCTATAGAATCTATGGTGATTTATTTGGTAGTTATCTTTATTTTCTTTAACTTTATCACATATATAACTATACTCACTTCAAGAAGATAAAGAATGGAAGATAAGAACAAACAGCATAGACTCTGCTATATCAGCCGCAACTATTACAACCTGACGAGCGCGGGCAACAAGGCAAAGA
>DAIOUH010000039.1:0-18220 GCA_036751585.1 Prevotella sp.
TGATTGCCATATACCACCCTGAAAAGGACATGATAATCACCGAGCACGAGGCAATAAAGAGGGAAGAGGGAAGAGTGGAGAGGGAAGAATGAAGAGGGAAGAAAAACTAAACGTGACAAATGACAAATGACAAATCAGAAATGACAGAAGACAAATTGCCTTCCATCATCCTCAGGGCGATGGAACCAGAGGATCTCGACATGATGTATGCCATAGAGAACAATCACGACACATGGGACGTTACAGATGTCAACACGCCCTACTCCCACTTTGTTTTACATGAGTATATCGCCAACGCCACGGGCGACATATTCACCGATAAACAGGTGAGGCTCATCATCACCAACAATGACGAGGAGTTTATCGGCATGATAGACTTGTTCAATTTCAATCCACAACACAAACGGGCCGAGATAGGAATCATCATAAGGAAGCGCTTTCGTAATCGAGGCTATGGCAAGGCAGCGCTGCTGGAACTAATCAGATACGCCCGAAGAATCATCCACATCCATCAGTTATATGTATATATGAGCACTGACAACACAAACTGCATACGACTTTTTGAGGAGACTGGGTTTGAGCGTGACGCCGAGCTGAAAGACTGGCTTTTTGATGGCGACAACTACCACAATGTCTATCTAATGCATTTTTTTTGTAAAAATGTTGGCAGAAATTTTGTGGAATGAAAAAAACTTACTACCTTTGCACTCGCAAATGAGAAATAAAGCCAACAAGGTGCGTTAGTTCAGTTGGTTAGAATGCCTGCCTGTCACGCAGGAGGTCACGAGTTCGAGTCTCGTACGCACCGCAACATAACATTTCAAATTTGATTCCTCCATTAATGGTGCGTTAGTTCAGTTGGTTAGAATGCCTGCCTGTCACGCAGGAGGTCACGAGTCCGAATCTCGTACGCACCGCTTAAAAGCCATTCATCTTTTGATGAATGGCTTTTTTGTTTTCATGCGATTCTGTCAAGCACGCGCACTATCAATCCGTCAATGTCACCTTTATAGTTGGTTTCCATTTTCTTAGCGCGACGGTTGGCTATTACCATGCAGCACGTCATGGCATGGTGCCCCATGAGCGTGGAAAGGCCAGCCAGCGCTGACGACTCCATCTCGAAGTTGTCCACGCGCAACCCCTCATACTCGAAGCTCTCTATTTTCTCGTTAAGGTCTGGATCCATCAGTGGCAAGCGTAGCCTGCGACCCTGTGGACCAAAGAATCCGCCACAAGCCACGGTGATGCCACGCACCATGTCGTCACCGGCAATGCGGTCGAGCAGTTCAGCGTCTGCCGTCGCCACATAGGGATTGCCCATCTTGTCGTTCCACCCCACATGGTGCTTGAACGCGTCTTCCAGCTTTAGATCGCTCGCCTCGTCTCTGCCTGCGTAGAAGTTGAGCAAACCATCGAAGCCGATGCTCTTGACGCTCGCTATATAGGTGCCGCAAGGCGTGTTTGGCTGAAGGCCTCCGCAAGTGCCCACCCTGACGATGGTGAGTGCGCGATGCGTAGGCTTTTCCATGCGCGAGGCAAAGTCGATGTTGGCCAAAGCGTCAAGCTCATTGAGCACGATGTCGATGTTGTCGCACCCTATGCCAGTGCTGAGCACGGTTATTCGCTTACCCTTATAACTGCCCGTAATGGAGTGGAACTCACGGTTTGACACCTCGCACTCCTTGCTGTCGAAATGTGAGGCCACAAGCCCTACCCTGCCTTGGTCGCCCACGAGGACAACGTTGTCGGCAAGTTGCTCGGGCTTGATATGAAGATGAAAAATGGAGCCGTCACTGTTGATGACGAGCTCCGACTCAGGAAAGAATCTACTCATATTGGTTATGTTTTTTAGTTTTGTGGTTATCGGTTCAATTTTGTTTCTCCAATCTGCGTATTTGTTTCTCCGTATCAGAAATGTCTTTCACGGTGCTTTCCATCTGTTTCTCCGCCTTCAAGATGGTTGGCGACAACGACTTGTTGCCACGATGATAATCCTCTCGCAATGTCGCCAGCTTTGCTTCCGCCGAAGAGCGCATCGCTTTAAGCTCCACAAGTTGCTTGTAGAGTTGGCGGCTCTTGTCGTTTTTGAACTGCGTGGGGCTTGTTATCACCGTTTTGTCATCCACCACGAAACACATCTCGTTGACGTCGCCATTGTTCCCTTTGGCGGCGTTTCTTTTTATCAGGTTCTGGAGTCGCTTCATCGCCGCGTCTCGGTTGCCGAAATGCCATGTCGACTTGATGCTCAGCAGGCGCGCGAAGCGCGTGAGCTCCTCGTCGTCGAGGTCATCATCGTTGAAGTTCTGTCGCTTCTCCGTTGGCACGAACGTGTAGATGCACACCTTGCCGTGAGGTTGACGACGGTCAGTGACCAACCATCCAAGCGAGTCGAGGTCGTCGATGGCGAGAAGGTAGTCGTTGGCGGTGGAGTTGAACGGCAACCCCACGTTTTGCGGCTTATACCACGACGCCTTGTCGGAGTCGAACGTGCTCATGAAGATGTCGCGTCCGCCCATGCTCTCGCTTCCCTCGGCTGAGAAATAGAGCGTCACACCATCAGAGGCAAGAAACGGGTAGTTCTGATCCATATACATCTGACTGTTGAAATCAGTGACGCGCGCGCCTTTGCCCCATTCATCGCCCAACTTGGTCTGAGTGTAAAGCACCGAATTGGCGGAGTCGCCATCGGCGTAGATCCTGCGCAATCCAAGCTCATTCTCAAAGCTCCCCATCTGGTTGGCAATGTCGGCCTTAGGGTTGTTGGTCGTTAGCGTTCCCGCCTCCTTGCCCAATGGCACGTGCTTTAGGAAATCGTTTTTGTCCACCACCACGCTGTCAATGAACATGACCTTCGCCGTGGCGGGCAACAAGCTCTTGAAAAGCTTCATGCCCTCAGCCGATGTCTTCTGCACGGCTTCTTTTGACCTTTGCGGGGCTGGCAGCTTCTTGCGCTGCGCGTCTGCCCCGATAATAATGAAAGATAATAATAGTAAGAGAATTGTCTTTTTCATTGTTTTTGTATTAATTGGCTTGCCATGTTAGCCGCGGCTCGCCTTCCGTCGCCCATGGCGAGGATCACTGTAGCGCCTCCACGCACTATGTCGCCTCCGGCATATATGTTTTGCCTTGACGAGCGCATGTCATCGCCCACGACGATGGTATCCTTTCGGCCAAGTTCAAGACCGGGAACCGATTTCGGCACAAGCGGATTTGGCGACACGCCTATTGCCACGATCACTTGGTCGCAATCAAGAGTCTGCGTCTCGCCCGTGGGCACAGGGCGACGACGACCGGAAGCGTCGGGCTCACCAAGTTTCATCACGTCGAGCACCACGGCACGCACGCGTCCATGCTCATCGGCAAGATATTCCTTAGGGTTATGCAATGTCAGGAAGTGTATGCCCTCTTCCTTGGCGTGTTTCACTTCTTCCAGACGCGCCGGCATCTCCACCTCGGACCTGCGATACACGAGCGTGACGTCGGCTCCCAGGCGCTTCGCCGTGCGGCAAGAGTCCATGGCGGTGTTGCCGCCGCCTACGACCACGACCTTCTTGCCAATGTTTATCGGCGTGTCGGTCTCCGGGTTGGCGGCGTCCATGAGGTTGACACGGGTCAGATACTCGTTTGACGACATCACGTTGATGAAGTTCTCTCCCTCTATGCCCATGAAGTTTGGCAGTCCAGCACCTGAGCCCACAAAGAATCCCTTGAATCCCTTGGCCTGGAGCTCGTCAATGGTTATGGTCTTGCCAATGATGGTGTCGGTCTGGAAATGCACGCCCTCGCGACGCAAGGTCTCTATCTCGGCATCCACGATGTGGTTTGGCAACCTGAACTCCGGTATGCCGTATTTCAGCACTCCGCCGATCTCGTGCAAAGCCTCAAACACGTATACCTCAAAGCCTTTCTTCACCATGTCGCCAGCGAAGCTCAGTCCCGACGGTCCGCTGCCTACCACAGCCACCTTGATGCCATTGCTTGGCGCCACCTGTGGCAACTTGCCGTCTCCATGCTCGCGCTCGTAGTCGGCGGCGAAACGCTCCAGGTAGCCTATGGCCACGGCAGGCTCGTTCATCTTCAAGTGTATGCACTTGCTCTCGCACTGCTTCTCTTGCGGGCACACCCTGCCACACACGGCAGGCAAGGCTGATGTCTGCCTGAGCACGGCAGCCGCCCCGAGGATGTTGCCACGCTCGATGTTCTTGATGAAATCAGGTATCTTGATGTGCACCGGGCAACCCTCAACACACGATGGCTTGGCGCAATCGAGGCAACGGTGCGCCTCCTGTATTGCCATTTCCTTGGTCAGACCCTTATTCACCTCCTCCGTGCGAGTCTTAGCCCTGTATTCCGGGTCGAGTTCCGGCATTTGTACCCTCTTGATGGTCATGCGCTCCTTGGGCTTCATGGCCTTGCGCAGCTCCGCGCGCCAAGGTGCCGACCTGTCGGTCAAGTCATCAGCGCCATTCTCGGCAGAGGCTGTCTGGCAAGGCGATGCCTCTTTTCCCGTGGCGGAAGACGCTGGTCGCGCGCCCGTGTCTGGCTCACCCTCATCGCGCCAGTGCTGAAGCTCGTCGCGCTCCACGTTCTTGAAAGTGGTCATGCGGCTCAGCATCTCGTTCCAGTCCACCTCGTCGCCATTGAACTCAGGGCCGTCGATGCAGACGAAGCGCGTCTTGCCGCCAATGGTGAGTCGGCAAGCTCCACACATGCCCGTGCCGTCCACCATGATGGTGTTGAGCGACACGTCGTTTGGAATGTTGTATTTCTTTGCCATCAACGAGGTGAACTTCATCATCATTGGTGGGCCAATGGCGAGCACCTTGTCCACCTTCTCTCGCTTTATCACTTCCTCCACGCCGACCGTCACCACGCCTTTCTGTCCGTAAGAGCCATCATCGGTCATTATTATCACCTCGTCGCTGTTTGCTCTCACCTCGTCTTCGAGGATGATGAGTTCCTTGGTCCTTCCAGCGAGCACCGACACCACCTTGTTGCCAGCCTTGTGCAAGGCTGTGAGGATTGGCAGTATGGCGGCTATGCCGATGCCACCGCCAGCGCAAACCACAGTGCCATATTTCTCTATCCTTGAGGGGGTTCCGAGGGGGCCCACCACATCTTGCACGTATGCGCCCTCCGGCAACTCGCAGAGCTTTGTCGAGGAGAGGCCCACCTCTTGCACCACGAGGGAGAGCGTGCCTTTCTCGGGGTCGCTCATGGCTATGGTATAAGGCACCCTCTCCGAGTGACTGTCTACACGGACTATGATGAAGTTGCCTGGCTTACAGCTCCTTGCGATAAGCGGTGCCTCCAGCTCTAAGAAATATACTTTCTCTGAGAATTGCTTTTTCTTTAGGATTTTATTCATTATCTTATTTCTTGGTTTTTGTTAGTTTCTTTTCAGCGAGGACATTATTATTCAAGTCGCGAATGGATATTACGCCATCGTCCATCATCCCGAACGTTGGCACGTTGCCTCCCTTGGGGAAGGTTATCGACCCCGTGTTGCAAATCACGGTGTGCCCGCCATTCGCGGCGTCTTCCGTGTCGGTCAACTCCCATAGGTGCGTATGGCCATAGACCACGGCATCGAAGTGGCCAGGTGGCAGCGTCTGCTTGTTGTACACGTGGCCGTGGGTGAGGAGAATCTTCCGCCCCTCGTCCACCACCAAGGCGTAAGTGCTCAGGATGGGGAATTGCAGCAGCATCTGGTCAACCTCTGAGTCGCAATTGCCCCTGATCGCCACGATCTCGTCTTTCATCTTGTTGAGCTCCTCCGCCACGCCACGGGCGTCGAGCCCATCGGGAAGCGAGTTTCGCGGCCCGTAGTTCATTATGTCGCCAAGCAGCAACAGCATGTCGCATCGCTCAGCGCGGTAGATGTCGAGCACGGTCCGCAAGCGCGGCAACGAGCCATGTATGTCTGAGAGCAGTAAATATTTCATATCGTCGTCTTCTTGGATTCTCGGTTCTTATTCAGTTTTTCAGTTCTTGAAATAATCTTTCAGGTTCGCGTCGCGCGTCTGCTTCATTATCTTTCTCACGGCATGGTCGCGAATCTGTCTCACCCTCTCACGCTTGAGCCCCATCTCCGCGGCTATCTCCGCCATCGTTCTCGACTCCACGCCCAGTCCGAAGAACCGTTGCACCACGTGGCGCTCCCTCTCTTGCAGGCTGGCGAGTATGCCTGACAGCTCTTTCGACAGCAAGTCTTGGCGCAACTTCGTCTCGGGGTCTGGCGCGTCCACATCAGGGATCGACCTCGCGAGACTTCTCTCCACGCTGCCGCCCACTGGCGCGTCAATCGACAACGCGCGCGAGCGCCGCTTTTCCAAGGTGGCGTCTTTCACGTCGCGCGGCACGCGGTAGATGCCGGCCTGCTGCTCTATCGCCTTGCCGATGGCCTCGCGCACGAAGGGGGCGGCATAGGTGACAAAACTCTTGCCGAGCGACGCGTCGAACGAGCGCGCCGCCGTCAGCATGCCGATGTTTCCCTCGCTGATGAGGTCATCCATTTCCAGCCCACGGTGCTTGTACTGTGTGGCCAAACTTATCACGAACCCCTGGTTGGAGCTCACGAGTTTCTCTATTGTCTTGCGGTCGTTTTCCATGGCTAAGTTCATTTCTTGGTTTATTCACAATCCCGATTCCAGCAACATTTCAGCCACCTCCTCGGGGGTGTTGAATGGCATGCCATCAAGGAGCTCATTGTCGGAAAATTCATTGGCGAGGTCTTTGGCCTCTTTCTCAGTGAGTCGTGGCGTACCCTTGTCGTCCTTGGCGTTGAGCAGGAGGTCAAGTATCTTGCTGCGATATTCGTCTACTTCCATTGTTTCTTTCTATTTTTCTGTAAAGTTACGAAAAAATATTGAGATGCGCCGAATCATTAAACATTTTTCAATATCCGGCCCGAAAAGTAGCATTTCAAAGGGCTTTGCCTTTACGTTTATACCGCGTCGGCGTTACGCTTGAATCGCGTTGCCGTTACGCTTGAATCGCGACGGCTTCACGCTTGAATCGCGTCGCGATTCAAGCGTGAAGCCGATGCCCCTCCGAAACAAGGGCTACGGCACGGCATGAAAAGTTTAAAATTCTCACGCAAGAACGCCTTTTATTCGCGTTTTTTATGTAAGTTTGCAGAAGACAAAGATTTGACTCCTTTTTAGAAAATTTCGCCATGGCAACAATCACGAATAGAAGACTACCCGTCGGCATCCAGTCGTTTGTGGAGATAAGGAAAAGAGGCTACCTCTATGTTGACAAGACAGACATCGTATGGAATCTTGTCAATGGTGTGAAGTTCAACTATCTGAGTCGTCCTCGTCGGTTCGGCAAGTCCGTGCTTGTCGATACACTTCAAGCATACTTCTCAGGCAGGAAAGAGCTGTTCGAGGGCTTGAAGATAATGGATTTGGAGCATGACTGGGTGGTGCGACCCGTCATAAGGCTCGACATGAGCCGTGGAGGGGCATCGCAAGCCACTTTGCGCTCTTACCTGAATAACGCTTTCAAAGAATATGAGAAGCTGTACCTCGTTGACGCTCAGGAGAAAGACTCTCTTGCCGACAGGTTCCACCACATTATTAAGAAAGCTTATGAGCAGACTGGTCAACAGGTGGCAATACTCATTGATGAGTATGACTCGCCTTTGCAACACTCTTGGCACACGTCGGAACACGAGGCGTGCACCGCGCTCTATCGTGAGGTGTTCGCCATACTCAAGGCTGATGACGAGCTGGAGCGTTTCGTCTTCATCACGGGCATAACGAAATTCACGCAGCTATCCCTTTTTTCAGCTCTCAATAACTTACTCAACATCAGCCTTGAACCCGAGTACGCCGCCATTTGCGGCATCACGAAGCAGGAGTTGCTCGACAATTTCATGCCCGAGATAGAACAGATGGCGGAAGTGAACGGCTGGACAACAGACGAAGCACTGGACAACTTGAAGGCCTTTTACGATGGCTACCATTTCAGCGGGCAAAACATGGTGGACGTTTATAATCCATTCAGCCTTGTCAGCGCGTTATACCAAAAATGCCTGAAGAGCTATTGGGCAATGTCCGGCTCCACGTCGCTTCTGCCCAAGTTCGTGGGCGACATGGAGATTCATCTTAACGATTTCGAACATTGCTCAGTGTTGCGCACCACCCTTGAGTCGTCCGACGTGACGGGTGGTGGTCCGGAACTGTTTCTCTACCAGTCGGGCTACCTCACCATTAAGTCGATGGATGAGTTTGGCTACAATCTCGGCATACCCAACGAGGAGGTACGGCAGGCGCTGAACGAGATGGTATTGCCAACGCTGACCTTGCGCAAACAGGGCGACATTGCGTCACTGCAGGCCAACCTCTACCGTCAACTCGGCACGGGGCGGCTTGACGAGGCAAAGAAATCGATGCGCGCGCTCATAGCCGACGTTCCTTACAGCAACAAAAAACTTGCCTCAATGGACATGGAGGAGCGTTATCGGCTGATAATGAGCACCATCCTTCAGGCCATCGGCATCCGCGTGGAGGTGGAGCGCATGCTCGCCACGGGCAGGATAGACCTCGTGGCATGGCTCTCTCGCTACATCTACGTGATAGAACTGAAACTGTCCAACAACGGTGGCCTTGCCGCCGCCGAGCGCCAGATTCGCGAGTGCGGTTACACCGAGCCATTCAAGGCGGATAAGCGAAAGGTAGTGGGGCTCGCCGTGGAACTCGACAGCGAGGGCAAGGGACTGATAGACTGGCGAGTGGTGTAAACGGCAATGGACACCCGTTGACCGAAAACCATAACAACTGAAAACCGAAGATGACCATGGAAGTGAGAGACGTGTTTGAGATGCGCAGGGAAGGCAGGCATGAGGAGGCATACGGTGCCATATTGCAGCTATATGCCGTGCACCAGGGGCCTCATACCAACCTGTGCATGTTTTGGTGCACCAACGACATGTTCAAGTTGCGCGCACGGCAGAAGCGCGTCGAGGAGGCGCGCCGTCTGCTTTTCCAGCTCGTGAAGCTCTATCCGCAGACCAAGGACAGGATGGGCCAGGGCAACCGCGCCATCATCAACGCCGCGCTATGCATGGACAAGCTCACCGAGGGTTTCAACCTGCTCTATTTCATGCCCTACTACAACCGCATGACCGAGGCCGACTGGCAGCCCTACGTGGTCAACGGCCACAAGGTGCCGTCGCTGGGCCAGCAGGTCGTGAACCACTTGCTCAAGGATCTCGCCAAGCGCGACGCTGCCTATATCGACAAGGTGGCTGATCTCTTCAGGCTGGCGTTCCAGAAGTCACCTTATTACAAGGAGAACCTGCGCCATCTGGCACAGATGCACAGCCTCGTGGGACATACCGACAAGGCGGTGGACACCTACAAGAGGTTGCTCACGCGCCATCACGACAGTTATCTCTATGCCGAGCTTGCCAAGCTCCTCACGGACAACACCCAGAAGATAGCGCTAATGTGCCAGGCAGTCGTCAACCAGCGGCGTGACGAGTATGCCGCCAAGTACCATCTTGACCTGGCATGGCTCATGCACGCCACCTTGCCGCGGCGCGCAGCCTACGAGCTCGCGAGATACATGGACACGAAGCGGCGGCTCAACCAGCGCGTCGCCCCGTCGGCCACCAAGCTGCAAGAGCGGCTGAAGGGAGTGCGCCCCGTCACCGCCCAGGAGGAGCAGACCCTCTACGACAGGTCGGCGGAAGCCGTGAGGGGCATACTGGCGAAGCATCCTTGATCGCGAACATAAAGCGTTGAGCCACAATCACAGAAAAAACAGAGGCGGAGCTATAACGTTCCACCTCTTTTCTTGTAGATAAACTTGCGCCATTCAATTTTTCTCGCTAACTTTGTAGCGTAAAGCCTTGAAGAATGCGTATGCAAGAAGCAACATTAAATCAATATCAAAAGCATGTGGTCGATTTGATGGCCAATGTTGACGAGAATCAACAGATGGAAATTTCCAATCTGCTGGCTCATTACTTTGCTCAGAAAGCTTTTGACGCTGCCGATGAACTATGGGATAGCGGAATGATTGGGAAGAAAACCATTGAGGAGTGGAAAAACGAACACATGAGAACCCCCTATCATGAGCAATAAGCGACGCTTCGTCTTGGATACCAATTGCTTATTGATGTCGATACCACGAAGAAGCCCTTACCATAAGATTATTTTAGACTTTCTTAGTGGTAAGTATTTTCTTTGTGTTTAGAATGATGTAATATTGGAGTATGAGGAGATATTATCGATAAAAATCGGTAAAGTAATAGCAAATAATATTGTAAATGCTATACTTGCCGCACCCAATACGATTTATGTTGACCCGCAGAATCGTTATCATTTGATAACAGCAGATCCTGATGACAACAAGTTCGTCGATTGCGCTATTACTGCTAAAGCCAAGTATATTGTCACACAAGACAGGCATTATGATGTAGTGAGATTCAATCCCAAATATGATTTTACAGCGATAGACATTGACTATTTCTTGAAAGAACTACAAGAATAATGTGGTGAACTCCAGTTTGCAAGCGCAACAGACGGAGCTGAATATCACTATACCATCACCGATGCCGATATCAAGAACGACGCTTATAGCGAGGACGGCAAGGTGCAGCTCGCAGCGGCCTACAACATCACGGCTTATGCCACGGCAGATGGCTACAAGCAATCTGACAAGGCCACGGCAGTGCTCTATTGGGTGAAGGCGAATGGCAACTTGGAGAACACATCGACAAACATCAACCGAGCCAAGACACGTGGCATCGTGGCCACTTCGCACGATGGCATAGTGACGCTTTCCGGTCTCGACAATGGCGAGGGAGTCCGCTTCTATGCCGCTGACGGTAAGCAGATTGGCGCGGTCAAGGCGATAGACGGCGTGGCATCGCAAGCCGTCTCCCCCGCCTCTCTCGTCATCGCCAAGATAGGTAGCCAAGCCATCAAGATTGCCGTGAAATAATATACGCCTATCTTGCACATACAAGAAATGCAGCCAACCCCCTGAATCCACAGGACGATTGGCTGCATTGTCGTTTTGCATATTATATATTCATATTTTATTCAACAACTAATGAAGATGCCCACAATGGAATTTCAATAACGTACTTTTTGTGCAATTGACCGTCAACAGTACGAAATAATAATTGCGGTAATTCGTTATTGCGAGAATTGTCATAAACGTAAGCTCTATCCACAAAGTCAATGGCTTGGGCAGCCAAAGCCAAAGATTTATAATAGCGGCTTATTACTTTCGATATAGGGACTTCGTGCCCACCATTTAAATAACGTTGAGCTATACGAAGCACATTGATTTCAGGATTTTCTGTACAAACATAAAAGAAACGTATAAAAAAACCAGCATCTTTAGCTTTCCGTAAAAAGTCTAATTTCTCTGGCGAAGAGAATACAGTTTCAAAAACAAAGCTTTTGCCTTCTTTCAAGCATTGGTAACGCAAGCGTGTGGCCTCTTGTGCAGCCTTCAATACAGCCTCCTGTGAATTCCAGTCACCAAACTGTTCTTGCGCAATGTTGTCTGGATTGATATACATACAATCGGAAGTCCATTCGTTGGCAAGAAGTTTTTCAGTTGTGGATGTTTTGCCAGAGCCATTAGGACCGGCAATAACACAAAGAATAGGTCTACGTGCCATAATCATTTTAATTTATGACAATGCCTTTTCTCGGATATTGCGTATAAAAGAAATAGTCTCTTGCATTTTTCTTTGCATGACAGTTTTGGCATTTGCCGAACTCTGTCTGGCAGAATCCGCTACTTGTTCCATCAGTTCTTTCAATAGCTCGTCTGATGGTTCCTCCATTGAAGATAAACGATATTCCTTGATACTCATTATATCTTTTGTTTATAGATGTATTTCTTCGTAAAAGTAAAAAAAAAAAGTTACACCCACAAAGTGTTTGACTTTTTTTAGCAAAAAATCGCTGCGGTTACTGTTTTTTTAGGATAAATCATCCTAAAAGTGATGGATTTATAAAAGTTTTAGGACGCTGCGTCTTAAAACTTATGGATTTGATACAGTTTTAGGATTGCTTATCCTAAAACTCAAAGAGGGAAAAGCACCGTGGCGTAGTTACCAATGCCTGAAAAGCTCCAGGCCGAACTTGCATCCAAACGTGCGGTTGCCTTTGCCATTGCTGACAAACAAGCCGGCGGAGAAAAACCTCGTGGTGAAACCATAACCCAACTCAACGTAGGGGTGCATCTTGCGCGCGTCAAGCCACGACACATAGACGCGCTCCATCTCCATGTAATGGCCTACGACGGGAATCCAACTGAGCAGCAGGAGCGGCGACTCATAGGTCAGGTTGCCACGGACGTAATAAGGTGATGAATTGTAGTTGTCGCTCCTCAACAACTCAAACTCGCCACTCCAATCGTCATTCCATCCGCCAGGGATATTGTTTTCCTTGAAGTTCTCATAGTTGAGGAAATAAGTGTTGCGCCCCTTATGCGAATAGAATCCCGCGCCCAGCCTCATCTGCAATGCTTGCAGGCGGTTGAGGTGATGGATGTATTCGGCATTGAACTCATAGCGCTCGTACTTGGTGTTGGAATTGAGCACATTGGTCACGCCACGGTCATAATCAAGAGTCAGGATAGGTCCCGACCAGCCAATCGGGCGATATTGGACCTCAAACACGGGGGCGAAGGCACTGTAATGAGTCGGTTTGTCCATGGCACGGAAGAAGCCTGGGGTGAAAGCCTTGTATCGCTGGTAAAGCGAGCCCACCTGGAAGCCTATGAAACTGTTGATGTCGAAGTTGAAGACCAAGCGCGCGTCGGTCTGGGTAAACTCATTGAAATGGTCTGGGGTCTTGATAAGGGAATGGTTGCCAAAGTTGTCAAAAGTCTGTTCCATATCCCTGTATATCAAGTTGTTGCGTATGCGATTACCATTGCCTATTTCAAACTTTAAGTACCTGTTTTTTCGTCGGCTCATGTAATAATATATTGGCAAACGAAAATAATACTGTTTGAGCTTGAACGAATAACCAAAGCGCAGGTTGCCAAGCAACTCGGCATCCTCGCCCGTTTGGTAGTTGGCGTGCATGGCAAACTTATAGGTGAACCCTCTTCGGTCACTGTAACTCATGTAAAGTGGATTCAACACGGGGTTTATGCGCAGATAGCCTTGGCTGTTTTGTCCGAAAGTCATCTTGATGCGGTTGAAGACATTGTTTCCCACCGCGTCCCAAAACACCCTTTTCACCCAACTTCCCCGCTTGCCGCCCGTGGCCACGGTGTCAACGCTGTCTTTGCCAGCTTTCATCGCGATCATGTCGTCCACAATCTTCCTTTCAGGCGCGGGCAGCGCCCCTGGGCGTACGCTGTCCATAAGAGCAGGGGCGTCCACATTGTCATAACTATCGGTGTGGAGAGCGTTGTCCAACCCATAGCTTGACTTGTAATGAGCCGAGACCTTGTTGCCGAGGAAGTTGAAACGCAACAAGCCCTCACAGTCTTTCGGGAACAGCGAGATGGCACCCCTCTCCCCCATCGTCATGGAGAGAAGCGCGTTTACCATGTCGTATTCGCTCCAAATGTTACAGCTGATAATGCGTCCCGTCAGTTCGTCGATGATGGCATTGCCGTGTACAAGTTGCGTGTTCATTCGACGACCGGAGAAGCTCAGTTTCACCACGTCGCCATTGACGGCGTCCACCTTATACTTGTAAAACTTGAAGTTGTTTGGGTGAAACGGCGAGAGAATTGTGTTGCCCACTATGGTCTCGTCGTAGATGGTAGGGGTCATGTACCTGTTGAAACTGCTCATGGCACCCCGATAGCCTGGGATATTGCTTATTCTCAACAAGGTCTTGGTCTCGAAGTCGTTGTAGTTTCTCATTTTGATTTTCGAGAAACGCTCAGTGAGAAACTCCCGCTTGCCGCCCCTTGCAATGATGTAAGCCGAAGGCACGAGCATGAGAATGGGGTTGCGCTTGTCCACCTTGATGAATGCCCGAGAATAGGAATACGACTCACTTGAAAAGTTGGTGGTGTCAATGGTCGTGGCATAGGTATGGACACGGCGAAGCAACGAGAGCTTCCTGACCCTCTTCGCGCCAACGCCCATTGATAGCGACAAGAGCACGCACAACAGCCAAGCTACTCCAACTCGCTGAGTTCCAGCCATCTCATCTCTTTTTCATCCAATTCGTCCTTTATCTGCGGCAAGCGCTTACTTTTCTCCGTCAAATCTTCCACGGATAGAGTTCCGCTGCAGAGCATCTCCTCTATCTGCTTCTGCTCCGCCTCAAGGGTCTCTATGTCCTTGGACAGCTGCTCAAACTCGCGCTTCTCCTTAAACGACATTCGCCGGCGCGTGTCGTGGTGATAGTCTTTCTTCTCCACCTTGGCTTTCTTCGCCGCGCCTTCCTCCTTGTCAGACTTCAGCGACTTCCACTCCCTATACTGGGTGTAATTGCCAGGGAAGTCTTTTATCACGCCATTCCCCTGAAATACCAGCAAATGGTCTACCACCTTGTCCATGAAATAACGGTCGTGACTGACCACGATGACGCAGCCTGGGAAATCTTGCAAATATTCCTCAAGCACTTGAAGTGTTTGGATGTCGAGGTCGTTGGTGGGCTCATCGAGGACAAGGAAATTGGGATTCTTCATCAACACGGTGCAAAGGTACAGCTTGCGCCTCTCGCCCCCACTGAGCTTGTAAACAAAGTTTTGCTGTTGCTCGGGCGTGAAAAGGAAATAGTTGAGAAACTGAGATGCCGTCATCTTGCGGCCAGCGCCTAAGTCGATGTATTCGGCGATGTCGGTGATGATGTCGATGACTTTCTGGCTCTCGTCAAACTTCAGTCCGTCCTGCGAGAAATACCCGAAGCGCACGGTCTCGCCAATGTCGAACTTGCCACTGTCGGGCGGCACGAGACCCAAAAGCATCTTTATGAACGTAGACTTGCCGGTACCGTTGTTGCCGACGATGCCCATCTTCTCAAAGCGCGCGAAGTTGTAATAGAAGTTGTCGAGAATGATTTTATCGTTGCCTTGCGAGTCGGTGAACTTCTTTGACACATATTGGCACTCAAAGATTTTCGAGCCGATATACACCTTGCCGGCTTTCAACCTCACTTGCCGCTCCTCTATGCGCCTATGCGCGCGCTGCTCAAGCTCACGAAAAGCGTCCTCACGATAGCGTGCCTTGTGGCTCCTTGCTTGCGGCGTGGAACGCATCCACTCCAATTCCTTGCGATAGAGGTTGTTGGCGCGGGCTATCTCGGCCCGGCGGTTGTCCAGACGCTCTTGCCGTTTCTCAAGATAATAGCTGTAATTGCCACGATAAGTGTAAATGGTCTCATCGTCGAGCTCCAATATGACATTGCACACGTTGTCGAGGAAATAACGGTCGTGAGTGACCATGAGCAAAGTCAACGTGGAACGAGACAGGAAATTCTCAAGCCAGACTATCATCTCAAGGTCGAGATGGTTAGTGGGCTCATCGAGTATGAGGAAATCGGGATCGGTGATGAGCACGTTGGCAAGGGCGACACGCTTGCGTTGGCCTCCGCTCAGCTCCTTCATGGGCTGCGAAAGGTCATCGATATGAAGCTTGGTGAGTATCTGCTTGGCCTTCAGCACCTTTTCCGGGTCACCGTTGTGGTTGAAGCAAGCGTCGAGTACCGATTCGTCTGGGTCAAAATCAGGAGTCTGCTCAAGATACCCGACCCGTATGTCGTTGTGAAATATTATTGAGCCACTGTCGTAGCCCTCCTTGCCGGCTATAATCTGCAAGAGCGTGGACTTGCCCGTGCCGTTCTTGGCAATAAGGCCCACTTTCTGCCCTTCCGCTACCGACATGTTTATGTTGTCGAAGAGCACTTGGGCACCAAAGCTCTTCGTCAACCCTTGAATGTCTAAATATGGTGTCATCCTGTGTTATTTTTCCGTATGGCCTATGTCCTTGAGAATTTGGCCTATATAATCGAGCACCTCGTCCTTGCCGGTCTTCTTGCTGGCACTGGTGATGAAATAAGGCGGCAATGTCTCCCAAGTGTCAAGAAGGGCATCCATCCACGCCTTGGCATTGGCACGGGCCTTGCCCACAGATAGCTTGTCGGCCTTGGTGAAGATGATGGAGAAAGGTATGTTGCTCGCGCCGAGCCAATCGACAAACTCACGGTCGATTTTCTGCTGCTCGTGGCGGATGTCGATGAGCACGAAGACATTGACAAGCACCTCACGCTGAAGGATATAAGAGCGAATCATGTGGTCGAGCTTTTCACGCTCTGTCTTTGACCGCTTGGCATAACCATAACCAGGCAAGTCCACAAGATACCAATCGCGGTTGATGATGAAGTGGTTGATGAGCAATGTCTTGCCAGGTACCGCAGACGTCTTTGCCAACCCCTTGTGGTTGCAAAGCATGTTTATCAGGCTCGATTTACCAACGTTGCTTCGACCAATGAAGGCGAACTCTGGGCGTTGGTCCGTAGGACACATTGTCACAGTAGGAGACGAAATGGTGTATTCTGCTGTCTTAATTTCCATACTTTTATGTTTTTAGTGCAAAGATAATGATTATCTATTATTTTTTTGCTAACTTTGCGCCTAAATAATAAAAATAAAAGGTAAAAAGAAATATCATTATGGCTAAGAGATTTGCCGAGCACGACCGTCTTGACCTTACCAAGACAAATGAAAAGGTTTTAGCAGAGTGGGAGAAAAACGACATCTTCCACAAGAGCATCGATGAGCGTGAGGGTTGCCCGAAGTTCATCTTCTTTGAGGGTCCTCCTTCAGCAAACGGCCACCCCGGCATTCACCACGTTCTGGCACGCAGTATCAAGGATACTTTCAACAGGTACAAGACCATGAAGGGCTTCCAGGTTCACCGCAAGGCGGGATGGGATACCCACGGACTGCCTGTTGAGCTCGGTGTCGAGAAGGAACTCGGCATCACCAAGAAGGATATTGACAACAAGGCTTCCGACAAGTATATCTCTACGGAGGATTACAACCACAAGTGTCGTGAGAACGTGATGAAGTTCACCGCCGAGTGGCGTGAGCTGACCGAGAAGATGGGTTACTTCGTTGACCTCGACCACCCTTACATCACTTACGACAACAAGTATATCGAGTCTTTGTGGTGGCTCCTCAAGCAGCTCTACAACAAGGGCTTGCTCTACAAGGGTTACACCATCCAGCCATACTCTCCAGGTGCTGGTACCGGTTTGAGCTCTCACGAGTTGAACCAGCCTGGTTGCTATCGCGACGTGAAGGACCTCACCACCACCGTACAGTTCCTCATCAAGGATCCTAAGGCAGCGTGGACCAAGTGGGGCAAACCTTACTTCATCGCATGGACCACAACCCCATGGACTTTGCCATCTAACGTGGCACTCTGTGTGGGTCCTAAGATTGACTACGTTGCCATCGAGACTTACAATCTCTACAATGGCGAGCCAATGACATTGATTATGGCTGAGGCTTTGGTGGGTTCTTACTTGAAGGCAGACCAGGAGTGCAAGGAGGGCGACCTCCTGCCATTCGACAAGGAGAAGAAGCAGTGTCCTTGGCGCATCATCGACCACATGAAAGGTACTGAGCTCGAAGGTTATCATTACGAGCAGCTCATGCCTTGGGTGAAACCTTGCGAGAAGGTGGACGATTTCGCTCCTAAGTTTGTTACCGAATATGCTGCCGCTCATCCTGAGAAGGTGTTCGCTTCTGAGGATGGTCGCGACAAGTTCGTGGAGATGGAGAGCGAGGCTTTCCATGTCATCCTTGGCGACTACGTTACTACCGACGATGGTACGGGTATCGTACATATCGCTCCAACCTTTGGTGCCGACGATGCCAAGGTGGCTAAGGATGCCAACATCCCAGCCCTATACCTTATTAATAAGAAGGGCGAGACCCGCCCAATGGTTGACCTCCAGGGTAAGTTCTACCTCATCGACGAGTTGGACAACAACTTTGTGGCTGCTTGTGTCAACAAGGATTTGTATGCTCACCACGCAGGCGACTACGTGAAGAATGCCTACGACCCTAAGTTCAACGTGGATGGCGTTTGGGACAAGAAGGCTTCCGAGAAGGCCGAGGACTTGAACATCGTGCTCTGCTACGAGTTGAAGCAGGAAGGCAAGGCGTTCAAGAGCGAGAAGCACGTCCATAACTATCCTCACTGTTGGCGTACCGACAAGCCAATCCTCTACTATCCATTGGATAGCTGGTTTATCAAGGA
>DAIOUH010000040.1:0-17689 GCA_036751585.1 Prevotella sp.
CCGATGTACAATCCCTTGAGGTCGACGAGAATCTCGGAGCCCTCGGCAAGGTAGCCATTGAGTCCGCCCTCGTTGATGGCTATGATGATGGCGGCGGTGTTGTCTTGCAGCGTCACCTGCTTGTAGATGTTGCCACCCACGTCGTTGCCCGTGATGCGTCCCTTTATCATTATGTCTTCGTCTATCTGCTTGTTCTGGTCAGTCGAGGCGAAGACATTGGGGTATTTCGCAATGAGGTCCTTTATCGTGATGACGTTTTGCTCCTTGAGGTCATTGTTGCCATAAGGCGCGCCACCGTTGAGGTCTGGCTCGTCCCAGTCGCCGTTCATGCACGAAGAGAAGAGAGCGCACACAAAGGCAAAGAGGAAAAGATATGTCGTCTTGATATTCATTCTGCTATTCATGATTCTCTCCTTCCTTTAGAATTTATATGTTACGTTGAGCATGCCATTGATGCCGTTGACGTAGAACTTCTTTGGGTTGTTGATGAAGTTGTAGGTACGTATGGCCTCGCCGCTGTCGTCGTATGACTGGCGGTTTTGCTCCATGCCACCGGTCACGATCTTGCGGTTGTTGAGGATGTTGGTGAGCATGAGGTTGATTGACATTTGGTGCTTGCCGATGTATATGCTCTTGCCGATGGAGGCATCGAGCATGAACCCGCCTTTGCCCTTGGCCTGCGATGGCACCTTTGAGATGTCGTGTATCGGCTTGTTGTCTTCGTCGACGATGGTGTTGCCATTCTCGTCCTTGGCGATAGGAAGGTTGGAATAGTAACGGCTGACGGGAGTGTAGTAAAGGTAAATGCGGTCATAGTAGTTGCCTATGAGGTCGATGTACCAGCCGTTGGAGTGGTAGGATAGGTCGATAGAGTAGGCCGACAGAGGCGTTCCGCCCTCACGCATGTTCTTGTTGACCACGATGTCGTCGTAGTACTTGCCGTCGTTGGAAAGCATATAGCGCACGTTGGCGTTGTTGGCGTACTTAGCGTCGCTGATGGTGGCAAGGCCCTTGATGTTGAACGAGGAAGTGACCTTGAAGTCGAGGCCGAGCTCCACGCCATAATAATGCTTGTTGATTCCCGAAAGGGATACGTATGAGAAAGAGTTGGCGTTGTCGTAATAGAACATGCTGTACTCCGTGACATCTTGCAGACGTGAGTAGTAACCTTGGATGTTGGCGTGCAGCCAGCTCGTTTGCAGTTGGTAGCCGATTTCAGCTGACAATATCTTCTCGGTCGAGAGGTCTTTCACGAAGTCGTTGTTGATTTGCGGAGAGGCGAACGCCACGTTAGCCGTAGGGGCCTTCCACTCGTAGCCACCTCCAAGGGAGATGGTGTTGCCGCGGCCGGCGTTGATGTTGATGCCAGCCTTCGCGCCACCGTCGAGGAAGTAGGCCGTCTTGCTCTTGCCGTATGAGTTGTTGGCTGCGAGACCGTTGCGCATCTTTCCCTCGCGCTGCAACGACGTGCCACCGATGCGTCCACTGAGGAACAAGTTGGCACGGTTGAAGTTGACCTCGTATCCAGTCCACGCTTGCGCGCGGTTCACGAAGATGTTGTAGTCGTAGCCGAAGCGGTCGCCTTTCTTCACGAGTTTTGGCGTGCTGCCGTCGTTGAGGTCGTAGAACACCTCAGGGGCTGTCTCGGCGTAGGTGCCGATGACATAATAGTTGGAGTTATGGAAAGTGGACGCCCCCAACAGGTCTTCCATGGTCTGATAGTGCATGCCCTTGTTGGTGCTGAGGTTTACGCCAATGTTGAGCGCGCTCTTCGACGAGAAATCCTTGTGCAGCGATGACGATAGGCTGAAAGCGAGCTGATCGTCGTGATAAGCCTGCTGATAATACATGGCGTCAGCGCCCTGTGCCGATGCCATCTTGTTGGAATAATAGAGCTTGTCCCAGTTTATCTGGCGGTTGGCCTTGGAAGCCTTGAAGAAATCGACGGCAGCCTGCCAAGAGTCAAGGGCAGACGGCGTGTTGGTGTCGCTGTCGTCCTTGTTCCAGACATTATAAAAATAGCTTGGCATGAGACTGTAGTAGTCTGGCGCGGGGTTGGTGGCATTGTTGTAGTTGAGTCGCGTGCTGCTGTACATGGCATACTTGCCAAGCAGCGATGTCGTCAGCTTGGTGTTGTCGTCGATCTTGAAGTCCCATGTCAGCAACGCCGCTGGCGCGAAGTCGTTGACCACGCGCGAGTTTCGCTTCTTGCCGTCTTGGTATCCCCAGTTGGGGTTATAGTTGTAGTTGTTGGCGAGCCAGTACATCTCATCGGTCGACGCGCTCTGCGTGGCACGCTCGGTGGGGTTGCCCCACGTGACAAGGGAGAGCGAGTGGCGATTAGAGAAAGCCTTTTCCACGCCGAGGAAATAGCTCAGTGAGTTGTAGAATGTACCCTCCACGTAGCCACGGTTTGCCCATCGGTATGACAAGGCAGCCGACCATGCCCATCCGTTGTCGTTCAGGCCAGAGTTGTACGAATACATGGCGCGAGCTGTATAGTTGCGGTTGGCTCCGGCAAGCGAGATCTTTTGTCCCACGGGCATTGCCGATGGACGGAAGTTGTAGTTGTTGCTTCCGCCAAGCGCCGTCATGGAGAAGTTGTTGCTCTCGAAAGGCAGAGACGACTCCATGTTGCGTGTCTGGTTGTTGAGTCCGCCCACAAACGAATAGCGGAAATCGCCACGCTCCACATCATTGACGGGGTTGCCGTTTATGTACATTTCGTTGTACTTGGCATTGTAGCCTCTGTACTTGAATCTGACAGGACTCCACCGGTATCCCACTTCATTGGCATAAGCGTTGGTGCCGGAAGAGATGATGGACACGCTTTGCGTCACGTTCTCGTCTTCCCCAAGCTGTGCTTCAGTGAAGGTAAATGCCTGCTCGCCAATGTTGACAGAGTCTTGCTGGGCATAGCCTGCGGAGACGGAGCCTAATGCGGCCAGGGCCATGATAAGCTTCTTTTGCATAAATAAAGTATGATGTATTAAATAATGTTGCAAAGATAATAAAAAACGACATACCAATGGCGGTTTTTTAATTAAGAAATGATGAAATATCGGAAATTATTCCGATATTTGCAGAAACAATTAATAAGACATCGTTTAGACAAGATGAAAAAGTATTTTACCGCGTTTTTCTTACTGCTGTTCTTCTGTGTCTCAATAGGCGCGCAGAAAAAGTTTCACGCCTATGCCGTGGGTTTTTACAACCTTGAGAACCTCTTCGACACATGCCATGATGCCGGTAAGAACGATTACCAATTCCTGCCGTCTGGCTCATACAAGTGGAATGGCATGAAGTATTCGCACAAGTTGCACAACATGGCGCGCGCCCTTGGTGACATGGGCACTACGATGCTTCCTGGCGTGGGCTGCTCTGCCATTGGCGTGTCGGAGGTGGAGAATGACAGATGCCTTACTGACTTGTGCGCCCAACCTGAGCTCAGCAAACGCGGATACAAATTCTGTCATGTAGAGGGCCCTGACCATCGCGGAATAGACTGCGCGCTGATTTACAATCCGTCGTTGTTCGATGTCAAGGCTTTCAAACTCTATCCTTACGTGCCCACGGAAAAGCAGGACTCGCTGTTCCGTACCCGCGGCTTCTTCGCCGTGAGTGGCGAGATGGCAGGAGAGCACGTGGTGATTATCGTGAACCACTTGCCAAGCCGATTCAATGGCAGCTACTACCGCGAGGTTGGAGCGGCACAAATCAAGGCGTTGAAAGACAGAATATTGAAACTCGACCCCAAGGCAAAGGTCATAGTGATGGGTGACATGAACGATGACCCTACCAACAAGAGCATGCATGAGGCCCTGTCAGCCAAGGAAGAGGTGTCCATGGTAGGCAAGGACGACATGTATAACCCTTGGTACAACGTGCTTGCCAAGCAAGGTACCGGCACGCTGCAATATCAAGGCTCGTGGAACCTCTTTGACCAGATAATCCTGTCGCCAAGTCTTATAAACAAGAACGGGGAAAAGAATTTCACGACACTGAAATTCTTCAAGAACGAGATTCAGCGCATGCCTTACCTCTTCCAGACGGAAGGCAAATACAAGGGAGGAACCAAGCGCACCACGGCTGGCGGCGTTTGGCTCGATGGCTTCTCTGACCACCTGCCCACGGTGGTGTATCTCGTGAAGGAACAGAGCGATAAAAAAGACAAGGCATTGAAAGAAAGCGTGTTCGCCTTGCCTGAGTATACCGAGGCTGAGCTCAAGAACATAGCCTCGTGTGATGCGGAACAAAAAGAAAGAGTGGAAAAAGAAAACAAGAAATAAAAATTGACATGATGTCAACGCTTGATATAGAAACGCATCCTTTTGAGCCTTTCTTGCCAAAAACAGCACGATTGCTCATGCTCGGCACATTTCCTCCATCGCCTAAGCGTTGGTGCATTGACTGGTATTATCCCAACTATACCAATGACATGTGGCGCATCATGGGCTTGTGCTTCTTTGGCGACAAGCTACATTTCGTGGATGAGGCCAAAAAGACCTATCGTCTCGATGATTTGAAGTCGTTTCTCGCGGAAAGAGGCATCGCCATTTTCGACACTTGCCTGAGGGTTAGGCGTACTAAGGGAACGGCATCTGACAAGGATTTGGAGGTCGTGGAGCGAGCGGACCTTGACGGCATGCTCACGTCGTTGCCCCTATGTCGTGGCGTGCTCACGGCAGGCAGACTTGCCACAAAGATTTTCATGGATCATTATGGCATAGGCGATAAGGCCAAGCACTTGAAGATGGGTGACCATGTGAATTTTACGTTCGAAGGCAGGCAGATAAGCCTATACAGGCAACCAAGTTCGAGCAGGGCCTATCCCATGAAGCTTGAAGACAAGGCGATTTACTATAAAAGGATGTTTAAGGAGTTGGATATTTTATAAGAACACAGAATAAGAAACAAGATAAAGCAATGAAACCAACAATTATCGGTATTGCCGGAGGCACTGGTTCGGGCAAGACCACAGTAGTGAAGAAAATAGTGGAGTCGCTTCCTCCAGACCATGTGGCGGTGGTGCCTCTCGACTCTTATTATAACGATACGACGGGGCTTACTGACGAGGAGCGTAAGGCGATAAACTTTGACCATCCAGACGCTTTCGACTGGAAGTTGCTTATAAAGCAGGTTCATGAACTCGCCAATGGCATGGCAATTGAGCAGCCTACCTATTCGTATATCCTCAGCAACAGGTTGCCAGAGACCATACACGTGGAACCTAAGCCCGTAATAATAATTGAGGGTATCATGACATTGCTTAACAAGCGTTTGCGCGACATGATGGACTTGAAGATTTTTGTCGACTGTGATTCGGACGAGCGTCTCATACGCAACATTCAGCGCGACACTATCGACAGAGGGCGTACCGTGTCAATGGTCGTGGATCGCTATTTGAAAGTATTGAAGCCCATGCATGAGCAGTTTATCGAACCCACGAAGCGTTTTGCCGATGTCATAATCCCAGAAGGTGGGGAGAACTTGAAGGGCATCGGCATGTTGACAGATTATATCAAGACGCTTATTCCTGCGACTTCTCTTCTTTGATTTCTTCCGCGGTGGCTTCATTGGTGCCGTTGGCATTGCCCATCTGCTTGCGGCACTGATGTATCTTGATAGAGTCTATGAGGTCAATGACTCCATAGACCATGATGCACCAGCCAAGGACGAGCAGTGGGGCACTGGCTATGAATGATGGCTTGACCACGGCGACAAGGCCGACAAGCAACACCAAGGTCGGGAATATCCACCAAACAATGCCTATCTGCGCGAAGCGACGGGCAACGGTGAGGTTAAAGAACTGGGTGAGCGCGCCTAAGATTAGCATTATCGCCAAGACATATGTCAAACCATTGACAAAACTGTTGGGGAACAGCGCGAGCACGGCACCAAGGATGACGCTCCCAAGCCCTACAACGGGAAATGGCTGAGCGGGCATGGTGATGAGATTGCCTTGCGCATCATAGATGTCAACACCGTTGGTGCTGCCTTTGCGCTTTGCGGAAAACCACGCGGTAATGCTGATTATGCCGCTCACAAGGAAGATTATGCCAATTGCAACGGTAATCCACGTTACCGTCTGCTCACGAAATTTTACCAACAATGCGCCGATGACAATGGCACACAATGCGCGAAAAATACTGCTACGAAAGACTTTCATGTTTTTTGATTTGTCGTTTTCCTCATGCAATCATGGGACCACGATGATTTCCTGTCTGCAAAGATAGGCTTTTTTATCAGAACAATTAATTAAACCGTGTTATTTTTTGTAATTTTGCAGCTTGTATAAGGACAATATGTTTATCAGGACAGCATTTTTATTATGACTACATTATATCTTGTGCGTCACGGCGAGACCGTGGCCAATGCCGCTCAAATATTGCAGGGCTGGCAAGGAGGAGAACTCAACGAGACTGGTAAGGCTCAGGCTCATGATGTTGCGGAAAAGATGAAGAACGAGAAAATTGACGCTTTCGTGGCAAGCGATTTACATCGTGCCATACAGACCTGCACGATAATAGCGGCGGCTAATGGCGTGAAGCAAGACGACATAGTGACAACGCCATTGCTCCGTGAGCGTGATTGGGGTTCGTTTACGGGTAAGTTTATTCCTGACCTCGAACATGTTGAGTGGCCAGACGACGTGGAGACACTTGAGCACATGAAGAGCCGTGCCCAAAACTTCCTTACATGGATAAAGACAGCTTATCCCAACAAGGTCGTGCTTGCGGTTGGTCATGGCATCATAAACAAGGCGATACAAAGCGTGTACTTTAAGAAGCCTATGAACGAAATACAAAAGATGCACAATGCGGAGGTCAGGGTGCTGATGCTATAGAAGTCATGTTATCATGTTGTCACGATAGTAAATTCAGCACTATTCGCACGACAATCATTAATATAAAAACAATAAAAGAGGGTGCGCTAAAAGTTCTATGCTTTTGCGCACCCTCTTTTATTATTCCTTTTGGGTAATATTATTACTTCTGTTGAATAATATTACTTTTGTTGGTCTATTGCCTTAATCTTCTCCTTAATGAGTTGAGCGTCGTCTTTGAGTTTTTGCACCTTGCGGTTCATCTCGTCGACGAGGCTGTTGCCCTTCTTGCTGGAGATGTTGAGGAAACCGAGGTTGTTCTCATAAGTCGTGATTTCCTGCTTGAGTTGCTCGTAGCGTCGTGTCAGTCGAGCACGCTCGCTATCCACAACGTCCTCGCCCTTCTTTGCCAAACCGCGGAGATTGTTCTTGAAGTTGTCGAGATGACGGCGAGCAGCTGAAATGTGGAGCTCCTCGAAAATCTTGTCCATCACGTCGTGATACTCCTTGTAAATCTTGTCCTTGTCGCGGAAAGGCACGTGGCCAATGGCGTTGTACTTGTCTGCCAGCTCTTGTACTTTCTCCCTTGCGTCGCTGTCTGTGGCGGAAACCTTTTTCAATTCCTCAATGATGTCGCGCTTCTTTTGTAGGTTTTCACGCTCCTCATCGTGCACGCTTGCATGCGCAGCGTTGCGCGCGTCGAAGAAATGATTGCAAGCCGTGAGAAAGTCGTTCCAAAGCTGGTCACTTATCTTTCGCGGAGCTGTGCCAACGGTCTTCCACTCTTTCTGCAGCTGAATGAGCTTGTCGGAAGTGGCTTTCCAATCTGTAGAGTCGGATAGTTCTTGTGCCTTGGCCACAAGAGCCTTCTTCTTCTCGGCGTTCTCATAGAGACGAGCCCTGACCTCCTTGAAATACTCTGCCTTGCGACCGAAGAAATCATCACAAGCCTTGCGGAAGCGTTGGAAGATTTCCTCGTTGCTCTTCTTCGGGGCGAACCCTATGGTCTTCCATTCCTGCTGAATGGCTATGATTTCCTTGGAATGCTTCTCCCAGTCGGCAGCGTTCTTGTTGTCCTCTTTTGCCACGGCCTCTGTCTTCTCGCACAGTTCTGTCTTCTTGGCGAGATTTTCTTCCTCGTTGGCACGAAGCTTCTCGAAGTGCTCTTGGTGCTTTTTGTTGATGACAGTGCTTGCGTTCTTGAACCTTGTCCAGATGTCTTCACGCATGTCTTTTGCCACGGGACCAATCTCACGATACTGCTCGTGAAGGTCTTGCAATTGGTGGAAAGCACTCACCACATCAGGCTCATCGGCCAGTTTTTCGGCTTCCTCGCACAGTTTCGTCTTAGCCTCGAGGTTCTTCTTGAAATCGTACTCGCGAGCCTCACGGTTGAGGTTGAGGAGATCGTAGAATTGCTCAACATAGAGTTGATAGTTGCGCCAAGTCTCGCTTGATTTCTCAGGTGGAACGGCACCAATGCCTTTCCATTCTTGTTGCAGGGCCTTGAATTCGTTATAAGACTTGTTGGCTTCGTCAGGCGACGTTGCCATATTCTTTATCTTCTCAATGATTTCCTCCCTATGCTTGAGGTTCTCCTCACGTTCCTTTTGAGCCTTCTCAAAAGCCTTCGCACGCTTTTCCTTGATAATCTGCATATTGGCTTTGTAAGTCTCTTCGTCCTCGTCTGGGAGAATTTGATATTTCTCGGGGTCGCCTCCTGCTTCAAGGTATTCCTTTTGCTTCTTGTCGCGTTCAGCTATGTGGAAACGGTAGAAAGAAGCCTTCAGGTGGTCAACCTCATCTTTCTCAGGAGTTTCATCGCTTTTGGCAATTTCCTCAATGCGGTCGAGCACCTCTTTCTTTGAGGCATAGACTTTCTTGGCGAGGTCTTCAGTCGCGGCTGCATTGGTTGCTGGCTCTTCGGCTGTTGAGTCAACCGTCGCGACTTGCTCTTGCTTGTCAGCCTTTTGTTCTTCTTTCACGTCGTTTTCTTTGTCGGCGTTTGTTACAGGGGCAGTGGCCTCAGCCTTCTGCTCTTCCTCGATTCCCTTTGGGGTGGTTTTTTCTTGAGAGTCCATCATTTCACTCTTTTTAAGTTTATGACTCGGAGTTCCATGGCCATGCTGCTGCATGTCAGCTAACGCCTCAGACGGGCATGGCTTCCAATTGTTAATAAATATGATGCAAACTTAGCTAAAAAGATTGTATTATGCTAATTTTTGGAATGTTTTTTATTGTAAATGAGCTAAATAAGTTTTTTATGTCGCAAAATCCACCAGCTCACGCCAGTCACGAGCACGGAAACTGCGATGCAGATGACGAAACCATATTTTGAAGTCTCCAACCCATTGACCACGTTCATGCCATAGATACTTGATATAAGCGTTGGTGCCATCAGGATGATATTGAGAGAGGTAAGGGTACGCATCGTCGTGTTCATGTTGTTGTTGATGATACTCGAATATGTGTCCATGGTAGACTCCAAGATGTCGGAGTAGATATTCGTGGTCTCCCTTGCCTGCGTCATCTCGATGTTCACGTCCTCAATGAGGTCCGCGTCAAGCTCATCGACCTGCAACTTGAACTTCAGCTTCTGCAACAAGTTCTCGTTGCCTCGAATAGAGGTGATGAAGTAGGTGAGAGAGTCTTGCAGTCGGCTAAGACCTATCAGGCTCTCATTGTTCACTTCATGGTCAAGGTTATGTTTCGCCTTCTCTATGAGGGCGTTTATTTGTTTCAGTCGTTTCAAGTACCACACGGCAGATGACAGGAAGAGCCTGAATGTCATGTCAACATAATCGGTGAATCCCACACCTCGCTTTTGCTGGTAGCTTACGAAGTCGAGCATCATGTTTGTCTCGTAGAAGCAAACGGTGATGGTGACATCACGCTTGTGTATGATTCCCAAAGGCACTGTGGTGTAGGGTGTACGTGACCTTATCTCCTTGACATAAGGTATACGAAGAATAATCAAGGTCCAGCCATCATCGTACTCGTAACGCGCGCGCTCATCGGTATCGCTGATGTCGCTCATGAAATAGTCGGGAATGTTAAACCTCTCTTCCAGCTCTCGCTGGTCGTCATCGGTAGGGCAAGTGACCTGAATCCAGCATCCAGACTTCCACTCGTTGATGACTCTCAGTTGCTTTTCAATGCTCCAGTATGTTTTCATTGCAGCCAATCTTTTTTACATGAACAGGTTGTGAAGATTGGCGGTAATGCTCAATCCTCACGCTAATAATTGTAACTGTCCGCGTGATAATCGTCCATATTGTTTTACTGAAATGTTCTACGGTGCAAAAGTAAAGAAAATATTTTTTAGGCGCAAAAGTTTGGCATGTTTTTTTGCTTTTACCCTTTCATTTCGCAATTATTAAACAGAAAAGTATTATGAAGGTTAGCGTGTCAAATAAAATATGAGAGATAAATGTTTTACACGGACATAAAAAATATTATATCCGTGTAAAACAATGTGTTTAGCCTTTTAAGAGCTTCTTGCCTTTATTTCACAGGAATCTGCTCAAGTGTCGCGGTCAGCAACTTCCAGAACGGCTCAGCAGTGTCTATCTTGAAGCGCTCGCTTGTGGTGTGAGGCGACAGCAGGGTAGGACCGAGGCTCACCACGTCCATTCCTGGGTATTTGCTGAGGATGACAGAACATTCCAGTCCGGCGTGGTCTGCCTGAACGGTTGCGTCTTTGCCTGTTTGCTCCTTGTATACTTTCTTCAGCAGGTTGAGAATCTCGCTGTCCGGATTCGGATCCCAGCCGCCATAGCTGCCGCTGAGCTCAGTGCGCATGCCTGCCATGTTGAAGCAGCTTTCAAGCATTGTCGCCACATACTCCTTCATGTCCTCACGGCTTGAACGCGCGAGAATCTTGATGGTCGCCTTGCCAGCCTCGATGTCAATGATGGCGAGGTTGGATGAAGTCTCCACAACGTCGGGGTAAGAAGGTATCATGCGGATGACGCCGTTGTGACAAGCATAGATGGCATCAACGAGGTTGTCCTGAATCTCACGAGGCAGCAACTCCTTGGGATTGTCCACGTCCTCGACGAAGAACTCCACGTCTTTCTCGATGCCCTTGAACTCGTCCTCGATAGCGAGACGCTGTTGCTCAACAAGTTGTTTGAGGTTCTCGACCTCGTCTTGGGGCAATGCAAGCACTACCTCGGCCTTGAACGGGATCGCGTTTCTCATGTTTCCGCCATGCCATTGTGCCAGGCGTGCACCGGTTTGCGCCAAAGCCTTGCGAACCAAGCGAACCATCTCCTTGTTGGCATTGGCACGTCCCTCGTTTATCTCAAGGCCAGAGTGTCCGCCGCGCAAGCCTTTGAGTGTTACCTTCACGGCTTTCTCTTGATCGTTGTCAACAGGCTTATACTCAAGGGTTGATGTGACATCAATGCCACCTGCTGAGCCAATGACAAACTTGCCCCAAAGCTCCGAGTCGAGGTTCATCAGAATGTCGCTATGAAGCTCACCTTCGGGCAATTCGTTGGCTCCGTACATACCCGTCTCCTCGTCGCGTGTGATAAGGGCTTCCACCGGGCCGTGCTTGATGTTGTCGTCTTCCATTATGCCCATGATGGCCGCTACGCCCATGCCATCATCAGAGCCAAGTGTGGTTCCCTTGGCGTGTACCCAACCATCTTCTATGTAAGTCTCTATCGGGTCTGTCTCGAAGTTGTGGTTGGAGTCGGGACTCTTTTGGGGCACCATGTCCATATGTGCTTGCAGCAATACGGTCTTGCGGTTCTCGAAACCTGGCGTGGCGGGTTTTCTCATGACGATATTGCCAGCAGGGTCCTTGAAGGCCTCAACGCCTACGCGCTTTGCGAAGTCGAGAAGAAATTCTTGTACTTTCTCCACGTGACCACTTGGGCGTGGTATCTGTGTGAGGTCGTCAAAATTGCGCCAAATGGCAGCAGGTTGGAGGTTGCGGATTTCACTCATAGCTTTTGGTTATTAAATGTTATGTTGTTCTTGTATCAGTTCGCTTTTTTCGTGGCTTGCTTCTTCCTTTTCAATGTCAAGGCTATCCAACCGTAGAATCCAAGTAGAAGCACGAGAAGGGTCTGTACGGTGTGGACTATCAGCACGAAGTATAAGGCATCGTTGGAAGCCACGCCATAGAGAATGAGCATGGTCTTTACGGCAAAATGCCAAGGGCCGGCCCCGTTTGGTGTCGGCACGATGACGGCTATTGAGCCCACGATGAATGTCACCAAGGCGCAAGCCATGCCAAGATGGGATGTCGCGTCGAAGCAAAAAAACGTCAGGTAATAGTGAAGGAAGTAGCATGCCCATATCCCAATGCTGAAGAATATGAACAGCGGCACGTTGCGCACGTCTTTCACCGACATGACACCAGAGAAAAGTCCTGCGAATGTGTTTTTCACCTTATTATATATAGACAGACGGCGAAGCAACAGCCATATCAACAACAATGCGGCTATGGCGCAAATGGCCGTTACCCACCATCCTGCCGCGGAGAACTGCGATAGTATCTCATCGAGACGGGTGCCAGTGCTTGAGAAGAACCTGTGGAACACCGGCAATTGCCAAAGAAACGTGAGCGCGGTGATTATGATTATGAGCGACGTGTCGATGGCTCGCTCAGTCACCACTGTGCCCAACGACTTGGGAAAGGACACGCCGTCCCAACGTTTCAAAATCCCGCAACGCACTATTTCGCCAGAGCGGGGTATTATCAAGCTTGCCGCATAAGAGACGAAGATGCTGTATACAGAGACACTTTGGCGTGGCTTTTCGCCCAACGGCTCCAGTGTCTGCAGCCAGCGCCAACCTCGAAACGCTTGTGCCAGTATTCCGAAAGGAAACGAGAGAAGCATCCATGTCCAGTTCATTTGGTTCAGCATGACATCGCCAATGCTCTTGAAGTCGAAGCCACGATACATCCAGTAGAGAATGGCACCACCCAACAGTAAGGACGTTGCCACTTGCATGATCGTGTTTATGGTTTTTTTGGATTCCATTGCCTTGCAAAATTATAAAATTATTTTGATTTCCTATCGCTATGCCGTCAACTTTATCATTACTTTGCATTGTCAAACATTCACTTTCGGCATTCAATCGCGTTGATTTGTGTCAACTCTTTTGGTTGATGCAAATCAACCTGTTTGATGATAGTCAAATATAAACGGCAAATCATCCTTTTGTAACGCCAATTGTTTGCGCACACAGTGGGAAATGTCTAACTTTGCAGTGTCAATAAGGAAAAAGGAGCCTTCGGAAAGGCAACTGATATGTATTCAGATAACATATAAAAAGAAATATTTAGGTTTAAGTCTTTAGGGTAAGACGTTTATTCAGGATAACAGAGATTTGGGATAACACCGGTAAGAGTGAAAGCCGGTAATGTAGAATTAATTAAAAAAGGAAAGATTAGTATTATGATGAGTATTGCAAGTTTCACAATCACAGCTACCGTAATGTTCGTATGCATCGCAATGGCAGCACTTATGATGGACAGGATGGCGCGATAAGGCGCTGCCTTTTCCATCCCTTTTAGGAGAAAAACAGAAAAACAATTAATAGAAGAGCCGGAATCCGTGAGGGTTCCGGCTCTTTGCGTTTGTTCTATGCTTTATTATTGCTCCACAAATTGCTTCACCTTATTGTAGACGTTCTCAGCGGTGAAGCCGAGCTTTTGGTCAAGCACCTTGTATGGAGCGGAGAAGCCAAAGCTCTTCAATCCGTAGATGTAGCTGTTTGGCCCGATGCCCACAAGACCCTCAAGAGTGCATGGCAGTCCTGCTGTAAGACCAAACTTCTTCACGTTGTAAGGCAACACGTTCTCTTGGTAGCCAACAGGCTGTCTGCGGAACAAGCCTTCTGAAGGCGCGCTCACTACTCTCACGCGTATTCCGTCTTTGCGCAGCAGCTTGGCTCCTGCCACCAAGGTGGAGACTTCCGAGCCATTGGCCACGAGTATGACGTCTGGGTTGTCATCGGAACCACTTACTATGTAAGCGCCCTTCCTCACTTGTTCGTAATCGTTGCCCTCGGGGAGGTTCTCAACGGTTTGGCGTGACAAGATGAGAGCGGTAGGCGTTTCCATGTTCTCCATTGCCATTTGCCAGCAAACGGTAGTCTCGTTGCTGTCGGCTGGGCGGAACACCCTCACGCTGTCTTCACCCTTGTGGTTCTGGAGCTTCTCCAAGAGCCTTATCTGTGCTTCCTGCTCTACGGGCTGGTGCGTAGGTCCGTCCTCGCCCACGCGGAACGCGTCGTGAGACCAGATGAACTTCACAGGCACACCCATCAGCGCGGCAAGGCGGATAGCTGGTTTCATGTAATCGGAGAACACGAAGAACGTGCCCATCGCGGTGATGATGCCACCGTGCAGCATCATGCCTATGCACATGTCTGTCATTGTCAGCTCTGACACGCCTGCCTGGAAGAAAGCACCCGTGAAGTCGCCTGCCACCAGGTCGTGGGTCTCTTTCAAGAATCCATCGGTCTTGTCGGAGTTGCAAAGGTCGGCAGAAGAGCAAATCATGTTAGGAACCTCGTGGGCGAGAACTTTCAAGCATTCGGATGAAGCCACACGAGTGGCCACGCCTTCCTTCTGCTGAACCTTGCTCCAGTCAATCTCTGGTGCCTTGCCTGAGAACCACTTATCCATGAGCTTCTTCTTTTCAGGGTTCTTTGCGGCCCATTCAGCTTCCTCTGCCCTGCGTTTCGCCACGATTTTCTTAAGCTCCTTGCGGCGGTCATCATAGAGCTTCTTCACGTCGTCGAAAATCTCAAAAGGCTTTTCTGGGTCGCCTCCGAGATTCTTTATCGTGTTGATATAAGCGCCGTCTCCAAGAGGCGCTCCGTGTGTCTTCACGCTATTCTCATAGCTCGTGCCATCGGCTTTCAAGGCTCCCTTTGCCATCACGGTCTTGCCTATGATGAGCACAGGGTGTCCCGTACCTGCCACGGCCTTGTCGAGAGCCGCGCGTATCTGCTTCACGTCGTTGCCGTCTATCTCCATCACTGTCCAGTTCCAAGCGCGGTACTTGGCAGCCGTGTCCTCTGCCATCACTTCATCCACTGTGGTTGACAGTTGAACGTTGTTGGCGTCGTAGAACATTATGAGGTTATCCAATCCGAGCGCGCCGGCTATGCGGCCTACGCCTTGGGAAATTTCCTCTTCTATGCCACCATCAGAGATATAGGTGAAAATGTGATGCCTCATCATTACGTGACCCAAACGTGCCTCAAGGAACTTCTCCGCCACGGCAGCGCCAGCGGCGATTGCGTGTCCTTGACCAAGAGGGCCTGATGAGTTTTCTATGCCATGGAGGACGTCAAGCTCTGGGTGTCCAGGACACGGTGTTCCCCACTGACGAAACTTCTTGATGTCGTCTATGGTGAAACGGCCTTGCAGTGCGAGGGTCGAATAGAGCATTGGGCTCATGTGACCCGGGTCGAGATAAAAACGGTCGCGTCCTGTCCATGTTGGGTCGTCAGGATCCCAAACAAGATATTCAGAGAAGAGCACGTTGATGAAATCAGCGCCGCCCATGGCACCGCCTGGATGTCCAGACTTGGCATTCTCTACCATGCTGGCAGCGAGAATGCGGATGTTGTCAGCGGCATGATTCATTGTTTTAATGTCATTCATAATTTTGGTATGATTCTATCTGCGTTATTTCTTTATTGAGAACTTGTAAGCCAAGTGGCTGTAATATTTCTGCCCTGGATTGAGATATGGGTTTGAATATTCCCAGCCTGTGGCATGGCTCGTGTACTTCGTGGGAGAGTCGGGGAATTTTTGGCTCTCGAAGCAAACGCTTGCATGCTTGGGGTACTTTATGCCATGTTTGCACGCGATGCCCGTGCCCAGGAAATTTCCTGTGTATACTTGCAGTCCAGGCTCGTTGGTATATACTTCAAGTTGTATGCCCGTTTCGGGTGAATACAGGCTTGCTGCCACGGTCTTGTCATCGCCCTTGCCCTGCTTGAACGTGTTTAGCACCCAGTTGTGGTCATAGCCCGTGGCGTTCTTTATTTGTTCATAAGAGAAGTCGTTGATATGCTCAGACAACGCGTGTGCCTTGCGGAAGTCCATCGGGGTGCCATCCACTGGCACAATCGCGCCCGTTGGGATATAAAGTGAGTTTGATGGCGTGAATTTGTCAGCGTTGATATACATTATCTGGTTCTCGCCCTTACGCGACGGGTCTCCGTTAAGGTTGAAATAGGAGTGGTTGGTCATGTTGACCACCGTCTCCCTGTCTGTCGTGGCATTGAACACTATGTCGAGTGTGTTGTCGCTCTTCACGGTGTATGTGACAGATGCTTTCACCGTGCCAGGGAAACCGTTGTCACCGTCGGGAGACGTAATCGTGAGAACCGCAGACGAGTCAGTCTTGGCCTTGATGTCATACACCTTGTTGGCCCATCCAGTGTTGCCACCACCGTGCAAGCAGTTTCCGTTGTCATTTGGGCGCAGGTTGAATGTCTTTCCTGCTACCGTGATTTTAGCGTCCTTTATTCGGTTGGCGTATCGCCCTACACAAGAGCCGAAGTCGGATGGGCAGTTCAGAGTGTCAGCGTATTGGTGGATGTTGTCATAGCCCAGCACAACATCCGTTGGCTTCCCGTTTTTGTCTGGTACGCACAAAGACACAATCCTTGCACCATAATTGGTAACACACACCTCCATGCCATTCTTGTTTGTAAGGGTTAAGAGTTCTGTTTTCTTACCCATTACCGTAGAGTCGAAGTCTTTGGGATTGAGCCTGCTCACGGTGAGTTGCGTGTCGGTCGTCGAGCCACAAGCAGCGAATATCGCAATGGCAAGGCTCGCGGTGCAAAGTGTAGTCTTTAATTTTTTCATTTCAATGACTGATATTGTACGACTTTTACTTTGGAGTGTAAAGTTACACTGTATTATTGAAATTAGCAAATATTTTTTTCAAAAGTTTAGTTCATTCTGCTATTTTGGTAATAATTTCAAAGCGTTTGTATATCTTTGCATAGCTTAAGTTACTGCTCAGTAATCATGCGTTTATGCCGTATTCTCCGCATTTTTGCGGAGAATACAGCGGATAATCTCCGCAAAACTTGCGAGATTCGATAAAAGAACATATATTTGAAGACAAAAGAAACAGATATGAAGAGAATGACAACATATATTTGGCAGCAAGAGGATTGGCCTCACATGATATGGGACAATGATAATTTCAGCAATAGATTGGCAGAAGTAAATATGCTTAGAGGTAAGTTGTTGGGCAGAGTATCAATGTTTGGTTTCGAGGAGCAGAATAAGTCTATGCTCGAATCCTTGACCCAAGAAATCGTACATTCGGCTAAGATAGAAGGCGAGGATTTGAACAGGGATAGTGTGCGCTCTTCCGTGGCTCGCCAGTTGGGATTGGATTACGAGGGCTTGCCAGTGTCCGACCATTATACGGAGGGTGTAGTACAAGTGATGATGGATGCCGTGCAGCATTATTATATTCCTTTGGATGCCGAGCGCTTGTATTCTTGGCATGCTGCCTTGTTTCCTACGGGTCGAAGTGGTATTCATAAGATAGCCGTGGCTCAATGGCGTGAGGGAGACGAGCCAATGCAAGTGGTTTCTGGTGCCTTAGGACATGAGAAAGTGCATTATGAGGCACCAGCAAGCAAGGATGTTCCAATGATGATGTCAGAGTTGATGGATTGGATTAATATAGAGAAGGGGCTCGACCCATTGGTCAAGGCTGCGGTGGCACATCTGTGGTTTGTGACGGTTCATCCATTCGACGATGGCAATGGGCGGCTTTGCAGGACCTTGACAGAATTGTTGCTTTCTCGTGCCGACCAGACTTCCCAACGTTATTATAGTCTTTCTTCCGA
>DAIOUH010000041.1:0-17593 GCA_036751585.1 Prevotella sp.
ATGGCCTGACGATAATTGGGGTCGGCGCAATCGCCAGCGGCAAACACGCCCTCGACGCTCGTGCATGGAGTGTCGCCTTGGGTCTTGATGTAACCCACGCTGTCCATGTCGAGCTTGCCGCGGAAGATGTCGGTGTTGGGCTTGTGGCCAATGGCAAGGAAGAAGCCATCGATGGGCAAGTCGTATTTCTTCTCGTCCGCCTCGCCCTTCCTCCAAACGAGGTGGGCACCCTCTACCCCATTCTCACCATAAAGGCCAAGGGTGTTGGTCTCATAAAGAATCTCTATCTTGGCGTTGTCTTCCACACGGCGCTTCATGATGTCGGAAGCGCGAAGGTAAGGCTTGCGCACGATCATGTAGACCTTGCTTGCCAATTGCGCGAGATAGTTGGCCTCCTCGCAAGCCGTGTCGCCACCGCCCACGACAGCCACCACCTTCTTGCGATAGAAAAAACCGTCGCACGTGGCACAGGCGGAAACGCCTTGGCCGTTGTATTTCTTCTCGTCGGGCAAGCCGAGGTATTTGGCGGAGGCGCCAGTTGCCACGATTATGGTATCAGCCTCCAAGGTATCGCCATTGTCGATAGTCACCACGTAAGGCTTCTTGCTGAAGTCAACGTCGGTGACGATGCCGTCGCGCACGTCAGCCCCGAAACGCTCGGCCTGCTGACGAAACTCCATCATCATCTGGTTGGCGTCAACGCCCTCAGGATAGCCAGGGAAGTTCTCCACGATGGTGGTTTGGGTGAGCTGTCCGCCCACTTGCAAGCCAGCGTACTCCACTGGCTTGAGATTGGCGCGGCCAGCGTAGATGGCGGCGGTGTAACCAGCGGGACCGCTGCCTATGATAAGGCATTTTGTTCTTTCCATATTAAATATATGTGGTGATTCCGGTATATTATTTCAGCAGCTCCTCAATGTCGCTCGCGATGTGCTCTATCTTCTCGGTGGGCTCGTAGCGCTTCACCACTTGGCCTTTCTTGTTCACAAGGAACTTGGTGAAGTTCCACTTGATGTCTGCCTTCTCCTTATAGTCGGGATCAGCCTCGGAGAGCATCTTATCGAGAATGGGATAGATGGGGTGTGTCTCGTCCCAACCCGCGAAGCCTTTCTGCTCTTTGAGGAACTTGTAGAGAGGGTCGGCATCGTCGCCATTGACCTTTATCTTCTTGAACTGGGGGAACTCCGTGCCATAGGTGAGCTTGCAAAACTCATGGATGCTCTCATCAGTGCCAGGAGCCTGCTGGGCGAACTGGTTGCAAGGGAAATCGAGAATCTCAAAGCCCTGAGGGTGATACTTCTCATACAGTTTCTCAAGCTCCTCATATTGTGGCGTGAATCCGCACTTTGTGGCTGTGTTGACAATTAGCAACACCTCATTAGCGTACTCACGCAGAGATACGTCTTTACCTTTGCGATCCTTCACGGAGAATTCATAAACAGTTCTCATTTTCTTTCTTGTCTTTTTTCTTGTTTATAATTTATGGTTGCAAACTTACAAAAAAAATGCCACATACACCTTAATAGCCTGAATCTTTTTAGGGATTTTCCCAAAAGCAATAGGAAAAAGATACCATTCGTTACATTGTTTATGCATATCTTTGCAAACAGAAAGAAACATAAAAAAGATAACGCTATGAAAAAGAATTTTATTCTCATGGCAGCCGCTATAATGATGGCTGTCCCCACGCTTTTCTCAAGCTGTGACGATGACCCATGGAACTGGTATGGCGACAATGAGCCGTGGTGGTACGACTACGACGACGGAGACTGGGGGTGGAACGATGACTTCTACGACCACGGTGGCGACAACGATGACGGCAGCTCCGTCTACGACGAGGCTGAGGTGCTGCAAGGCGAATGGGACGGCACGATGGTCTACACCAACGGCGACACGGGTGAGCAGAGCAGCTTCTACGCCAACATGACTTTCGTGAGAAACAGCAGCGACGCCATAAAAGGCACGGGCAAGGAGATTGACTACACGCGTGACAGCAATGGCAACGTGGACCAGCAGAACTCTCCGTTGAGTTTCAATTGGTATATCGACGAGAAGACGGGCGACATCTACATCAAGTACCTCACGCAAAACAAGTCAGTGTTCGTGATGGACATATCAGCGAAGGAGCACGGCTTCTGGCTGGAGGAAAACAAGAGCTTCTCCGGGTACATGATCGGCACAAACAACAAGGACATGATCTACATCGACCTCACGCCCGTGAAGAACAACGAGGCGAAGAAGACCACGAGGGCTTTCTCTGAGACAAGCCGCAACTTCGGCTCAAATGTCATTGCCCCAGTGGGCACTGGCAAGCAGGGCTTGACCAACAGGCGCTAACCATAGTACTGACGATTTAATAAATGAAAAACGGCAAGAAGGAGTATAAATTCCTCTTGCCGTTTTTTTATTGTGAAGGTAAGGCTATTTATCAACGCAGCAAATAAATTAGCCGTTAAAAATTTGCACATTGCATAATTGTTCACTAACTTTGTACAAAACAACGCATAGTTGCATATCCATACAAATAAAATAGATATTCAGGACAACTAAACCCATATCAACATGGACAATCACCATCATCTGAAAAAGCGCCCATCGGCCATACTGTCACTCATGCCAATCGTTTTGCTCGTGGTCATGCTCACGTGCACCATACGCGCTTTCGGCAGCGACTCACTCGCCGGGGCATCGCAGATAACGCTACTCACGGTGTCGGCATTCTGCGTGCTTGTGGGCATGGCCTATCTTAACGTGCCATGGCAGAGCTTCGAGAAGGCGATAACAAAGAATGTGGCAAGCGTGGCGAGCGCGCTCGTCATCCTGCTGCTCATAGGCGCGCTGAGCGGCGCATGGATGGTGAGCGGCGTGGTACCCACACTCATATATTATGGCATGCACATCATCCACCCCGACGTGTTCCTCGCCTCGACGTGTGCCATTTGCGCCCTCGTGAGTGTGATGACAGGGTCTTCGTGGACTACCATAGCCACCATCGGCATAGCACTAATGGGCATAGGCCGGGCGCAGGGGTTCGCAGACGGATGGGTGGCAGGAGCCATAATCTCGGGTGCCTATTTCGGCGACAAGATTTCGCCGCTCTCGGAGACCACAACCCTCGCCTCTGGCTCACTCGGCGTACCGCTCTTTACGCACATACGCTATATGCTCCTCACCACCGTGCCTTCCATCGTGCTCACGCTCGTGATCTTCGCAATTGCCGGATTCGCCTACAACACAAGCTCCACGGCACAGACCGCGACGTTCACAGCAGCCCTCGCCGGGCGCTTCAACATAAGCGCGTGGCTACTGCTCGTGCCAGTGCTCACGGGCGTGATGATAGCTTGCAAGACACCGCCTGTGGTGACGCTCTTCCTCTCCACGCTCATGGCAGTAATCTTCGGCATGGTATTCCAGCCAGAGGCGATGGCAGAAATCGACACCGAACCGTTCAAGGCCGCCATGAAGTGTGTTTACGGCGAGACGGCGCTCCACTCAACCAATCCTATGCTTGCCGACCTCGTAGCGACTCGCGGCATGGCAGGCATGATGGACACAATATGGCTCATCATCTGCGCCATGTGCTTTGGCGGCACCATGACGGCAGGCGGAATGGTTGGTGGCATAACACGCCTGTTTGTACACATGGTACATGGACGAACCTCGCTCGTAGGCGCAACGGCCGCGACAGGAGTGATGCTCAACGTGGCCATTGCCGACCAATACCTGTGCATACTGCTCACGGGCAACATGTTTCGCGATGTATTCGACCGCGAGGGTTACGAGCGTCGACTGCTAAGCCGCACAACGGAGGATGCCGTAACCGTGACATCGGTGCTCGTGCCGTGGAACACGTGTGGCATGACGCAGAGCACGGTGCTCGGCGTGGCGACATTCACCTATTTGCCATTCTGCTTCTTCAATATCATCTCGCCGCTTATGAGCGTGGCAGTGGCGGCGTTGGGGTGGCATATCCCCGCGCCAAGACGCATGGAAGAGGACACTAATGCTTCCAAGTAAACATTTCATATCACTTGAGAAAAATAAAACTCGCAAGTTCAGTGGATTCCACTAAACTTGCGAGCTTTATTCAATAGAGAGCATATTGTTTTTACTCCCTATCATAATCTAAAAGAGCGACCCTTTTAAGCGTTGCCTGTGCCGAATGGCGTTGCCGTGCGACCACCATCTTGAGGCTCCTGGGGAGCTGCGGGCAACTTAATCTCGCCAAACTCCTTCTCGTAGCGAAGAAGATTCTCCTGCAAGGCAAAGAGCAAACGCTTTGCGTGCTCAGGAGCCATGATGACGCGAGAGAAAATCTGGGGAGGAGCAATGGGAAGCATGTGGGCGAAGTCGATTACGAACTCCGAGCTTGAATGGTTAATCATGGCAAGGTTCGCATACTGTCCATCAGCCACCTCGGGCTTGAGCTGTATCTGTACTTGATTCTGCTGTTCGTTCTTGTTGTCAGCCATAGTATTAATTATTTTATAAGGTTTGGGTTAAATGTTAATGATTATGATGCAAAGATATACAAATTGTTTCATTTAGCAAAGAAAACATGAAAGAAAAAGGGCTGTCACATAAAAAATGTGACAGCCCTTTCAATTTTGATTATATCTTTGGATTAGTTCTCAGCATCCTTTTGCTGAGAGTAATCGAGAACATTCTTCTTGTTGGCTTGAATGCGATCGTAGTCTTCCTTTGAACCAACGATAATCTTGTCGAACTGGCGCATACCAGTTCCAGCAGGTATGAGGTGACCGCAAATCACGTTCTCCTTCATGCCCTCAAGGTTATCGACCTTGCCACGGATGGCAGCCTCGCAAAGCACCTTCGTCGTCTCCTGGAAGGAAGCGGCACTCATGAAGCTCTTTGTACCAAGGGCGGCACGAGTGATACCTTGCAGAATCTGGGTTGATGTGGCAGGCACGGCGTCGCGGACTTGAACAGTCTTGAGGTTGCGGCGCTTGAGGCTTGAGTTCTCGTCGCGCAACTTGCGAGCTGACACGATTTGACCCTTTGACAGGACATCGCTGTCACCAGCGTCGATGACGAGCTTCTTGCCCCAGATGCGGTCGTTCTCGTCGGCGAAGTCGAGCTTGTCGACAAGTTCCTGCTCAAGGAAGCATGTATCGCCCGGGTCATCAATACGCACCTTGCGCATCATCTGGCGAACGATAATCTCAAAGTGCTTGTCGTTGATCTTCACGCCCTGAAGACGATAGACATTCTGCACCTCGTTGACGATATACTCCTGCACGGCTGTCGGACCCTCAATGGCAAGGATGTCGGCTGGCGTAATCTCACCATCGGAGAGAGCCGTACCAGCGCGCACGGCATCGTGCTCCTGCACAAGGATCTGCCTTGACAGAGGTACGAGATACTTGCGCTGCTCGCCACCCTTTGAAGTGATGATAATCTCACGGTTACCACGCTTCAGTTTGCCCATGGTCACCTCACCGTCAATCTCGGACACAACTGCAGGATTTGTGGGGTTACGTGCCTCGAAGAGCTCTTGCACACGAGGCAGACCACCGGTGATACCACCAGCGTTGAACACCGAACGAGGAATGCGGACGAGAGTCTCACCAGTGGCAATCTTCTGACCATCCTCGATGTTGGCGATATGACCACCCACAGGGAAGTTGTATGTGCCAAGCACCTGACCATTCTCATCCTCCACGTCAACAGTAGGAACGATGTTGTGGTCCTTCGACTCAATGATGATGCGCTCTGTCATACCAGATGTCTCATCGGTTTCAGCCTTGTAAGTCTGACCCTCGACCACATTGTGGAAACGAAGCGTACCAGCGTACTCAGAGACAATGACAGCGTTGAACGGGTCCCAACGACAGATGACGTCGTCCTTCTTCACCGTATCTCCATCCTTGAAGAACAGAGATGAACCATAAGGCACGTTAAGCGTTGCGAGGACAACCTCAGTGTTGGGGTCAATGAACTGAACCTCGGCAAGACGGCTGACAACCATTTGGCAATCAACATCCTCCTCACCGCTCTTGTCAATGAACTCTACCGTGCGCAAACCGTCGAACTTCAGTATTGCGTCGTATTTAGACTTGATGCTCGCGTTGGCTGCAGCATTCTCTGCCACACCACCGGAGTGGAAGGTACGGAGAGTAAGCTGTGTACCAGGCTCACCAATGGCTTGCGCGGCAATGACGCCGACAGCCTCGCCAAGCTGGACCATCTTTGATGTAGCCAAGTTGCGACCATAGCATTTGCGGCAAACACCCTTCTTGCTTTCGCAAGTAAGCACGGAACGAATCTCAACCATCTCAATGCCGGCTTTCTCAATCGCGTCAGCCTTGTCCTCGGTGATTTCCTCACCCGACTTGACAATAATCTCGTTGGTATGAGGATTGACAACATCGTGCACAGACACACGGCCAAGGATACGCTCAGCCAATGTCGAGATGACATCATCGCCATCCTTAAGAGCACGGCACTCAAGACCACGAAGCGTTCCGCAATCGTCTTCATTAATGATGACATCGTGAGAAACGTCAACCAGTCGACGTGTGAGGTATCCTGCGTCAGCGGTCTTCATGGCGGTGTCGGCAAGACCCTTACGGGCACCATGCGAAGCGATGAAGTACTCCTGCACAGACATTCCCTCCTTCAGGTTGTTCAAGATTGGGTTCTCAATGATTGAGTTGCCCTCGGCACCAGCCTTCTGCGGCTTTGCCATAAGACCACGCATACCTGCGAGCTGGGCAATCTGGTCAGCACTACCACGGGCACCAGAGTCAAGCATCATGAACACGGCGTTGAAGCCTTGGTCAGCCTCGGTCATGTGCTTCATGACCGCCTTTTTAAGGTTGTCGTTTACGTGTGTCCAAGCATCAATCACCTGATTGTAACGCTCCTTATCGGTGATAAGACCCATGTCGAAGTTGGCAGTGACCTCGTCAACCTCATCCTGACCTTTCTTCACGATGTCTGCCTTCTCAGGCGGCACGATGATGTCGTCGAGGTTAAACGACAGACCCGCAAGATAAGACATCTTGTAACCAAGGTTCTTGATACCGTCGAGGAACGAGCAGGCTCTTGCCATACCCACCTTCTTGATAACGGCGGAGATAAGGTTACGAAGAGATTTCTTTGAGATAATACCATTGAAGAAGCCAAGCTCCTTAGGAATAATCTCGTTGACGATGATACGACCGACAGAGGTCTCTACAATGTGACGGATTGGCTTTCCATTCTCGTCAATGTCATCGACCATGCACTTCACGAGCGCGTGCTCAGCGCATCGCTTCTCGTTGAACGCGATGATTGCCTCCTCTGGACCGTAGAACATCAGTCCCTCACCCTTAGCACCCGGGCGAATCTTTGTGATATAATAAAGACCGAGCACCATATCCTGTGAAGGTACGGTGACAGGCGCGCCATTGGCAGGGTTAAGGATGTTGTGGCTCTGAAGCATCAGGATTTGCGCCTCAAGCACAGCCTCATTGCTCAAAGGCAAGTGAACGGCCATCTGGTCACCATCGAAGTCGGCGTTGAACGGCGTACATGCCAATGGGTGCAACTGAATGGCCTTACCCTCGATGAGCTTTGGCTGGAACGCGAGCACGGACAGACGGTGAAGCGTCGGCGCACGGTTGAGAAGCACCGGATGACCCTTCATCACATTCTCAAGAATATCCCAAATGACTGGCTCGCGACGGTCAACGATGCGCTTTGCGCTCTTGACGGTCTTCACGATACCACGCTCGATGAGCTTACGAATGATGAACGGCTTATACAACTCAGCTGCCATAAGCTTAGGCAGACCGCACTCACCCATCTTCAACTCAGGACCTACAACGATAACAGAACGGGCAGAGTAGTCGACACGCTTACCGAGCAAGTTCTGACGGAAACGTCCCTGCTTACCCTTCAAGGAGTCACTGAGAGACTTAAGAGGACGGTTGCTCTCGCTCTTCACGGCACTTGACTTGCGGCTGTTGTCGAACAATGAGTCAACAGCCTCTTGCAACATACGCTTCTCATTGCGAAGGATAACCTCAGGAGCCTTGATTTCAATGAGCCTCTTCAGACGGTTGTTACGTATGATTACACGACGGTAAAGGTCATTGAGGTCTGACGTTGCGAAACGTCCACCATCCAATGGAACCAAAGGACGGAGATCTGGTGGAATGACAGGAATTATCTTCATGATCATCCACTCAGGCTTATTTACATTCTTGGAGCCACGGAAAGCCTCAACCACCTGCAAACGCTTCAAGGCTTCAGTCTTGCGCATCTGCGAAGAGTCGTTGTTTGCACGGTCGCGCAACTCATAGCTCAAGCGGTCAAGACCTGTGACGCCCTTCTCATCAGGCTCTGAAAGCTCATGAAGGAGGTCAAGCACAGCCTCGGCACCCATCTTGGCGATAAACTTGTTTGGATCGCTATCGTCGAGGAGGTCATTGTTCTCGTCAAGTTTATTATCAACAATATCAATGTACTCATCCTCTGTGAGCAAATCCATCTTGTGAGAGCCATTGAGGTCCTCAACGCCCTCAGCATCCTTCATGCCAGCAAGCATACCTGGCTTGATGACGATGTATTTCTCATAATAGATTACCGCGTCAAGATTCTTTGTAGGCATACCCAAGAGGTAGCCAATCTTGTTTGGCAAAGAGCGGAAATACCAAATGTGCGCAACTGGCACGACAAGTTCGATATGTCCCTCACGCTCACGGCGAACCTTCTTCTCGGTTACTTCTACACCGCAGCGGTCGCAGACAATACCTTTATAACGTATGCGCTTGTACTTTCCGCAGGCGCACTCGTAGTCTTTCGTAGGGCCGAAGATACGCTCGCAGAACAAGCCGTCACGCTCGGGCTTGTAAGTGCGGTAGTTGATGGTCTCCGGCTTGGTAACCTCACCATACGAATTCTCCTTAATCTCCTCTGGTGAAGCGAGACTAACGGTAATCTTAGTGAAATTGGTCTTTACCTTTGTATCTTTTTTGAAAGCCATATTCTTTTATAGTTTATGAGTATTTTCTTATTCCATCTTCATGCTAAGGCCCAGACCACGCAACTCGTGGAGCAAGACGTTCAGCGACTCAGGAATGCCAGCTGCTGGCATTGGGTCGCCCTTAACAATAGACTCATAAGCTTTGGAACGACCATTGACGTCGTCGCTCTTGATGGTAAGCATCTCCTGAAGCACGTGGCTTGCGCCAAAGCCCTCAAGGGCCCAGACCTCCATCTCTCCGAAACGCTGACCACCGAATTGCGCCTTACCACCAAGTGGCTGCTGGGTAATCAAGCTATACGGGCCAATGGAACGTGCGTGCATCTTGTCCTCAACCATATGTCCGAGTTTGAGGAAGTAGGTAATACCCACTGTTGCCTTTTGGTCGAAAGGCTCACCTGTCTCACCATCGTAGACGGTTGTTGAACAAAGGTTAGGAAGGTTTGCCTTGTCGGTCCACTCCTTCAAGTCGGCAAGCTTAGCACCATCAAAGATAGGTGTAGCGAAGCGAACACCGAGCTTCTTACCAGCCGCGCCGAGAATTGCCTCGAATATCTGTCCTAAGTTCATACGAGAAGGCACGCCCATCGGGTTCAACACGAGATCCACAGGACGACCGTCAGCCAAGAACGGCATATCCTCGGCACGCACGATCTTGGAAACGATACCCTTATTACCATGACGTCCGGCGAGCTTATCACCTACTTGAATCTTACGCTTCTTGGCGATATAGACTTTAGCCATCTTCAGAACGCCAGAAGGAAGGTCGTCACCAATGGTTATGGCAAACTTGCGACGGCTCAGCTCTGCGTCCATCTGCTTTGACTTGCGCATATAGTTGACGATAAGGCGACGAATGAGGCCATTGATGTGTTCATCGTCTGTCCAATCGTTGCTCTGCACACCGTCATACTCAAGGTTCTTCAATGCGGCAACAGTAAACTTGGAGCCCTTCGTGATGATTTCAGCGCCAGTGTAGTCCTTAACGCCCTGAGAAACCTTGTCATCAGTGAGTTGCATGAGCTTGTCTACAAGCATGTTCTTCAACTCATCTTGCTTTGCCTCATACTCCTCATCAACCTTCTGGAGTACGACTTTGTCTCTCTTCTTCGACTCACGAGTCTTAATGGCACGAGAGAACAATTTCTTATCAATGACAACACCGCTCAATGATGGATTGGCCTTCAATGAAGAATCCTTCACGTCGCCAGCCTTGTCACCGAAGATGGCACGAAGCAATTTCTCCTCTGGAGAAGGATCACTCTCACCCTTAGGCGAAATCTTACCAATCATTATATCGCCTGGCTCAACACGTGCGCCAACGCGAATGATACCATTGTCGTCGAGGTCTTTGGTAGCCTCTTCGCTGACATTAGGAATATCATTGGTGAACACCTCCATGCCACGCTTTGTCTCACGCACGTCGAGCGAATACTCATCCACATGGACTGATGTGAGCACGTCCTCACGAACCATGCGCTCTGAGATGACCACGGCGTCCTCGTAGTTGTAACCCTTCCAAGGCATGTAAGCCACAAGGAGGTTACGTCCCAAGGCAAGCTCACCGTTCTCAGTGGCATAACCTTCAGTTAGGATGTCGCCCTTCTTAACGCGCTGACCCTTGTTGCAAATAGGACGAAGGTCGATGGTCATGTTCTGGTTTGTGCGACGGAACTTAGGAATGCGATATTCCTTAAGCGCCGGCTCGAAGCTGACAAACTCATCGTCTTCCGTGCGGTCATAAAGTATGCGGATTGTAGTAGCATCAACATAATCGATAACGCCATCACCCTCAGCAGTAATCATTGTGCGAGAATCCTCACACACCTGCTTCTCCAGACCTGTACCAACGATAGGTGCGTCGTTATGGAGCAAAGGCACAGCCTGACGCATCATGTTACATCCCATCAGAGCGCGGTGACCATCATCATGCTCCAAGAATGGAATGAGGCTTGCGGAAACTGACGCTATCTGCTGAGGCGACACATCCATCAAACGCACGTTCTCAGGAGTGACGACAGGGAAGTCGGCGGCAAGACGGCAGTGCACCACGTCACGTTTAAACGTGCCATCTGGATTCAAAGGAGCATTGCCCTGTGCGATAAGCTCACCATCCTCTTCCTCAGCGGTAAGGTAAACGACATGACTGTTGTCAAGGTCAACGACACCATTCTCAACCTTACGATAAGGTGTTGAGATGAATCCAAGCTCATTGATACTTGCATAAGTACAGAGCGAGGAAATAAGTCCGATGTTAGGTCCCTCAGGCGACTCAATCGGACAAAGGCGACCGTAATGGGTATAGTGTACGTCACGGACCTCAAAGCCGGCACGCTCACGCGAAAGACCGCCAGGACCAAGGGCGGAAAGACGACGCTTGTGAGTAACCTCTGCCAAAGGATTGGTCTGATCCATGAACTGGCTCAGAGGGTTAGTGCCGAAGAACGAGTTGATGACACTCGAAATGGTCTTGGCGTTGATAAGGTCTGTTGGAGTGAAGACCTCATTGTCACGCACGTTCATACGCTCTCTTATGGTACGGCTCATACGGGCGAGACCAATTGAGAACTGGTTGGCGAGCTGCTCACCAACAGTACGTACACGACGGTTGCTCAAGTGGTCAATATCATCAACAGACGCGTTGCTATTGATCAACTTGATGAGATACTTAATGATCTCAATAATATCTTCTTTGGTAAGGACACGAACATCTGAATCAATGTCCAAACCAAGTTTTTTATTAATACGATAGCGGCCTACATCACCAAGGTCATATCGCTTGTCTGAGAAGAACAAGTTTTGGAAGACCTCACGCGCGCTTGCATCATCGGCAGGATCAGCATTACGCAACTGACGATAAATGTAACGTACAGCCTCTATCTCATTGTTTGAAGGATCCTTCGCAAGCGTATTGAAGATTATCTCATAACGGCTTGCAGCCTCCTCATCCTTGTGCACGAGAACAGACTTGACACCTGAATCAAAGATAGAGTCAATGTTGTCCTCTGTGATTTCAGTTTCACGCTCGAGAATCACCTCGTTACGTGGAACGGTAACGACCTCACCCGTGTCTTCATCAACGAAGTCCTCGTTCCAACTCTTCAAGACACGAGCTGCCAAGGTCTTGCCAATAAGATTACGACGATTCTTTGGAGATGCGTCAATTTCCTCCGCGAGGTCAAAAATCTGAAGAATGTCCTTATCACTCTCGAAGCCAATGGCACGAAGAAGAGTTGTCACAGGCAACTTTTTCTTACGGTCAATGTAAGCGAACATGACGTTATTGATGTCAGTCGCAAACTCAATCCAAGAGCCCTTAAAAGGAATAATACGGGCACTGTAAAGTGTAGTGCCATTAGCGTGTACACCCTGACCGAAGAAAACACCAGGTGAACGGTGCAACTGAGCTACTACTACTCGTTCTGCTCCATTGATGACAAAAGTACCGTTTGCCGTCATGTAAGGAATGGTTCCGAGGAACACGTCCTGAATGACAGTACCAAAATCCTCATGATCCTGATCCGTGCAATAGAGCTTCATCTTTGCTTTCAAGGGGACACTATAAGTCAAACCCCTTTCAAGGCACTCATCAATAGAGTAACGAGGCGGATCGATGTAATAATCAAGGAACTCAAGCACAAAATTGTTGCGCGTGTCTGTAATTGGGAAATTCTCAGCGAATACCTTATACAAACCGTCATTCTTACGTTCCTCAGGTGGCGTGTCAAGCTGCAAGAAGTCACGGAATGACTTCAGCTGAACGTCGAGAAAATCCGGGAATGGATACGGATTTGGTACGCTTGCGAAATTAATTCTATTGTTAACGACTTGTGACATAAACAGTATTTTGTCAAAAAGACAATGAAGCGATAAGCTTCAGAAAGATACAAAAGGGTTAGAACTCACCGACTGGGCGAATTCTAACCTTTTTAAATTTATTGTAAAAGTAATAGGAAATCACTATAAAAGTGATACCTATTTGCTAATATGAACTAATTACTTCAGCTCAACCTTAGCGCCAGCAGCCTCGATAGCCTTCTTCAGGTTCTCAGCCTCGTCCTTTGAAAGGCCCTCCTTGATTGTAGCAGGAGCACCCTCAACGAGAGTCTTAGCGTCCTTCAAACCAAGGCCACAAGCCTCTTTCACAGCCTTAACGACCTGGAGCTTTGTAGCGCCAACGTCAGTCAAAACAACGTCGAAACTTGTCTTCTCCTCAGCTGCGGCCTCACCGCCAGCAGCAGGACCAGCTGCAACAGCAACAGCTGCAGCTGCAGGCTCGATGCCATACTCGTCCTTGAGGACCTGAGCCAACTCATTAACTTCCTTAACAGTAAGGTTTACCAACTCTTCTGCAATAGCTTTTACGTCTGCCATTTTATTCTCTTTTTTAATTATTCTTGTTATTGTTAAATCGACTTTATAGTGAATCAGCGAAAATCGCCGAAACCTTACTCAGGACGCTCGCCTAAAGTCTTAAGCACACCGTGAATGGTGTTTGCGCCTGACTGCAAAGCAGAAACGACATTCTTAGCAGGTGACTGCAACAGAGCAACGATGTCAGCGATAACCTCATTCTTGCTCTTGATAGCAGAAAGCTCATCGAGCTTGTCAGCACCAATATAGAAGCCTTCCTCAGCGTAAGCTGCCTTCAAAGAAGGCACGCCAGCAGCCTTTATCTCCTTATCCTTCAAAAGCTTTGCAGGAACATTCGCAGTCTGGGCGAAGAGAACAGCAGTGCTGCCCTTGAGTGTGCCATAAAGCTCTGAATAGTCGATATCAGCCTTCTCGAAAGCCTGATGAAGAAGCTTGTTCTTCACCACTACCATCTGAATCTCGCTCTTGAAGCACTTGCGACGCAGAGAAGATGTAGCCTCAGCGTTCATGCCAGCGACGTCAACAAGATAGAAGTGAGGATACTCCTTCAGCTTCTTGCCAAGCTCTACAATAATAGTATCTTTTTGTTCTTTCTTCATTTTACTAAACTTTTAAAAGTTAAATGTCGAGAGACTTGGGATCAACCTTGATACCCCTACTCATCGTACTTGAAAGGAAGATACTCTTAATGTATGTACCCTTAGCAGCAGCTGGCTTCAAACGGATTACCGTGTTGAGGAATTCCTTAGCGTTGCCATAAATCTGGTCGGCAGTCATGGAAACCTTACCTATAGAAGTATGGATAATACCAGCCTTGTCAACCTTAAAGTCAATCTTACCTTGCTTTACTTCCTTTACAGCCTTTGCGATGTCCATTGTCACAGTGCCGCTCTTTGGGTTTGGCATCAAGCCACGAGGACCGAGTACACGACCCAAAGGACCAACCTTACCCATGCAAGAAGGCATAGTAATGATAACGTCAACATCAGTCCAGCCGCCTTTTATTTTCTCAACGTACTCGTCGAGACCAACATAATCAGCGCCAGCTGCCTTTGCAGCCTCTTCCTGATCAGGTGTGCAGAGAGCCAAGACACGTGTCACCTTGCCGGTACCATTAGGAAGTGACACAACGCCACGCACCATTTGGTTAGCCTTACGAGGATCCACACCGAGGCGAACATCTACGTCAAGGGAAGCATCAAACTTTGTAGTGGTGATTTCCTTGACAAGAGCAGAAGCCTCTTTAAGAGTGTATGCCTTTCCTACTTCAACCTTATCAGCTACTGATTTCTGATTTTTTGTCAGTTTACTCATTTTACTTAATCAAATTGAAGTTTTTACTTACTCTCAGGGAAATCCCCAGAAACATTAATACCCATGCTTCTTGCAGTACCTGCAACAAGTCTCATAGCGCTTTCAACAGTGAAGCAGTTAAGGTCAGCCATTTTGTCCTCAGCGATAGCCTTCACCTGATCCCAAGTCACCGTAGCGACTTTCTTACGGTTAGGCTCACCAGAACCACTCTTAACCTTAGCGGCATCCTTGAGCTGAACAGCAGCAGGAGGAGTCTTGATGACGAAGCTGAAAGACTTATCGGTGTAGTATGTGATGACTACAGGCAAAACCTTGCCAGCCTTGTCCTGGGTACGGGCATTGAACTCTTTGCAGAATCCCATGATGTTGATACCCTTTGAACCCAAAGCTGGGCCAACTGGTGGTGAGGGATTCGCTGCTCCGCCCTTAATCTGCAATTTGATTAAACCAGCAACTTCTTTAGCCATTGTTTTTATAAATCTAAATAATTAAAATATGAAACCGAAAGCAGCCCGTAACAACTACTCTGCGATTTTTTCCACTTGCGCATAATTAAGCTCCAAAGGAGTGTTACGTCCAAAGATCTTAACCGTGACCTTTAATGTGTGCTTCTCTGCGTTAATTTCCTCAATCACGCCATCAAATCCTGAGAAAGGACCGTCAATGACCTTGATGGTCTCATCCAATACGTATGGTACGTCAGAAGTAACATCCTTGGAAGATTCCTCAGTAGCACCAAGCATGCGATTGATTTGAGACAAGGGAACAGCACTTGGATGACTCAAGCCTCCGAGGAACCCAAGACAATTGGGCATGAACCTCAAAGCAGAAGCAAGATCCGGAGTCATGTCAGCCTCAACAAAAACATAACCTGGGAGGGATATTCTATCCTTCTCAACGATTTTGCCATTTCGAGAAACAGCATGCTTCTCCATTGGAATAAGAACTTGAGAAACACGATCAGAGATGAGCTTATTGTGCTTCATCTCGTTTTCGATATATTCCTTAAGCTTTGCTTCCTTACCACTAATGGCACTCATCACGTACCATTTGTTATTTGAATCACTCATTGTTACCTTTGAAAAAAAATTAACCTGGGTAGATGACACCCATGAGATTCTTAAACACTAAGTCCATCACAAAAACGATAACAGCGATGACAAGGGAAGCTGTTAAAACTATCACCGCGCTATGTGTAAGTTCTTGTGGTGTGGGCCATGTCGTCTTATGCGCAAGCTCGTCATAACAAGCAACGCAATAATTTCCAAACCTCTTAAAGAGATTCTCTTTCTTACTCATTGTTGTTTCTTTTAGCACGGGTTGGAAGGCTCGAACTCCCGACACCTGGTTTTGGAGACCAGTGCTCTACCAACTGAGCTAAACCCGTATAAAGTGAAGAGGTAAGAGTGAAGTGTGAAGAATCATAGTGACAATCAACAGATATTCATATTGATTATTAACTCTTCACCCTTACCTCTTCATTTATATTATTATCCCTCCTCAGCTACGTCAGGAAGAATCTTTGTGATCTGGCCAGAGCCTACTGTACGACCACCCTCGCGGATAGCGAAACGAAGACCCTCGTTCAAAGCGACCTTGTAGATAAGGCGAACCTCAATCTCCACGTTATCGCCAGGCATTACCATGTCAACTCCCTCTGGAAGGGTAATCTCACCTGTGCAGTCCATTGTGCGGAGATAGAACTGAGGACGATAGCGGTTGCCGAATGGTGTGTGACGGCCACCCTCTTCCTTCTTCAGCACGTAGATAGAAGCCTTGAAGTGATCGTGAGGAGTGATTGCACCCGGGTGCACAACTACCATACCACGCTTAACTTCCTCCTTGTCGATACCACGGAGAAGCAGACCTACGTTATCACCAGCCTCACCCTCAGGGAGAGTCTTGCGGAACATCTCAACACCAGTGATGACAGACTTCTTATCCTCACCGAGGCCAAGGAGCTGAACCTCATCACCAATCTTGCATCGGCCAGTCTCAATACGACCTGTGGCAACAGTACCACGACCAGTGATTGAGAACACGTCCTCAACAGGCATCAAGAAAGGCTTATCAACCTCACGGACAGGCTCCTGAATCCAGTTGTCAACAGCATCCATGAGCTCCATCACCTTGTCTTCCCACTTCTTCACACCGTTCAGTGCGCCGAGGGCAGAACCGCAAATGATAGGAGTATCCTCTTCATATCCGTAAGAGGTAAGAAGATCCTGCACGTCCATCTTCACGAGGTCAATCATTTCCTCATCGACTTCAGGATCATCGCACTTGTTCAAGAACACAACCATACGGGGCACGTTCACCTGACGGGCGAGCAGCACGTGCTCACGAGTCTGAGGCATAGGACCGTCGGTAGCGGCAACAACGAGGATAGCACCATCCATCTGAGCAGCACCAGTAACCATGTTCTTCACATAGTCGGCGTGACCCGGGCAGTCCACGTGAGCGTAGTGACGCTTAGCTGTCTCGTACTCAATGTGGGCAGTGTTGATGGTGATACCACGCTCCTTCTCCTCAGGGGCGTTATCAATCTGATCGAAGGACTTCACATCTTCACCGGTGCCGAGGCGCTCGTGAAGCACCTTCGAGATGGCAGCGGTCAGAGTGGTCTTACCATGGTCCACGTGACCGATGGTACCAATGTTAACATGCGGTTTGGTGCGCACATAAACCTCTTTTGCCATAGTTTAATTTTTATTTGTCGTTTAATTAATCAATAACTGATTTAGTTTTCCTCCGCGCCGCCTAAGCGGCAACTATAGAGAGCTGTTACTGAGACTTGAACTCAGGACCTCTTCCTTACCAAGGAAGTGCTCTACCACTGAGCTATAACAGCATAATCAGAGCGGAAAACGGGGCTCAAACCCGCGACCCCCAGCTTGGAAGGCTAGTGCTCTA
>DAIOUH010000042.1:0-4555 GCA_036751585.1 Prevotella sp.
TTGAATCGCGATGGCGTTACGCTTGAATCGCGATGGCGTTACGCTTGAATCGCGATGGCGTTACGCTTGAATCGCGACGGCGTTACGCTTGAATCGCGACGGCATTACGCTTGAATCGCGACGGCATTGCGCTGAAAACGCAGAAAGGCGAACCCGACACGAGGTCTGGTTCGCCTTTCTGCCATTGACACTAAATGTCAACGATGGGTCATGGCGCTTGATTAGATGGCGCTGTAACCCTTGGTTGAATTCTCTTTCATGATGTCGCGGACGTTTTTCTCCACGTAGGGGCCACCCTGGTGAGCCGTGGGATCGGCATGGTGGGGAACATCCTCAACATAGTTGAAGTTCTTGTAGTGCATCTCGCCAATGCCCCACAAGAGGCACGCCACGACGATGAATGCTATAAGTGCTAATGCATAGCTCATAATGCAATTGTTATTTTGATGTGATAAATTTTCTAATTTATAATTTTTGGCAAAGTTACTGAAATTCCCACTATTTTCACCACTTGGTAATTGTTTTTTATTAATTTTGCACTTAAAACTCACAAATAAGATAATATGTCAATGGGTAAATGGATAGGAGGCTTCCTCGGCCTCATGGCTGGCGGCCCCTTGGGAGCCATCGCCGGTTTCGTGCTGGGCTCGCTTTTCGACTCAAACGATAATGCCGAGCCTGCCGTGGACAGCAACACGCAACAAAGCCAACAACAATATTATGAGGGTCAGCGCAACACGTTCCGCTTTTCGCTCCTCGTCTTGGCTTCTTATATCGTCAGGGCCGACGGCAAGGTGATGCACTCGGAGATGAACGTGGTGCGCGCGTTTCTTCGCGAGACCTTTGGCGAACAGGCGGTTGCCGAGGGCGAGCAGATAATGCTGAAACTCTTTGACCAGCAAAAACGCCTCGGCATGGCAGAGTTCCGCTCGGCGGTGTTCAGCTCTTGCCAGCAGCTGCGCCAATACATGGCCTACGAGCAGCGGCTTGAGCTTGTCCACTTTCTCGTACTCATAGCCCAAGCCGACGGCGTGGTGTCGCCCGAGGAGGTCACCGCCCTGCGCGAGTGCGCCGCCCAGCTCGGGGTTGACCAGCAAGACCTCGACAGCATGCTCAACCTCCACGACGCCTCATCGTCGCTCGACGCCGCCTACAAGGTGCTTGGCGTGGAGCCCACAGCCACCGACGAGGAGCTGAAAGCAGCCTACCGCCGCCTTGCGCTGAAGAACCATCCCGACCGCGTGGCTTCGCTTGGCGAGGAGGTGCGCAAGGCAGCGGAAAAGAAATTTCAAGAGATAAACGCCGCCAAGGAAACGGTGTGGAAGGCGAGGGGAATGAGGGGGTGACAACACGCCCCCTCAAACACCTCATTTCTCAAACGGGTCTCCTTTGGGCGATTTGCTGACCACCCAGCGGAAGGCGTTTGTGAAGAGCAGCTTCTGCGCGGCATCGGAGAAGCACTCGTCGCCATGACCCATGTTGAGATATATCATGCGATACTTGTTGTTGGTCCAGACCACGGGGAAATCACCACTCTTGACAATATCCTTTATGCCAAAAGGATAGTTTTTTGGCGATAATGTCTGCAAGACCGTGACATTCTTGTTTTTCCTTGGAGACACGCTCCACTGGTAGAACTCCGACGCCGGACCCACATAGCTCTTGGGCAGGTTCTTAGTCACGGGATGGTTGTTGGTGTCAACATCCATCAGCGCGCACTGCGGCGGCCAGTTGTTGCACAGGAAGGTGCCGCATCCCAAAAACTCGTTGTACCACGGCCACTTGGTGCTCGCGTCGTTGTAGGCGGAAGCGTGGAACCCCATCCATCCGCCACCGTTCTCCATATACTTCCGGAACGCGTCGCGGTCGTCTTGCCGTTTGGGCGAGAAGTTGAGCCAGACAATGATGTCATACTGCTGCAGGTAGTTGATGTAGCGATGGAAGTCGGTCGTCGTCTCATACAAGAAGCCTTCGCCATAAGACAGCTTGTTGAAGAACGTAAGGGCTTCCTTGTCGAACTGCACGTGCGCCTCCTCGGCAGACGGGTCCCATACCAACAGCGCGCGGAAACGTGGCGCCTTGGCATAGTTGGCAGGATAAACGTCCTGCGCGAGGAGCGACAGTGGCATGAGCAACATGGCAAACATGAGCACCGTCACTCGACTGATAATCTTTCTCATATCTTTCTTTTGTAAATAAAACACGGTTGTTACTTATCGGCGACAAAACACTTATGACGCGCCGTGATGAACAGCTTGTCGCCGCTGGCTCCCGTCAATGTCAACGTGGAGGGTCGCTCCGGCATCTGGATGACTTTCTGAAGTTGACCCTGCGGGTTGAACTCATAGACATTGCCAAACGTGGAATAGACATTTCCCTCACTGTCAACGCATGAGCCGAACTCGCCTGCCTCGGCGAAATATTTGAGGTTTGAGAGCGTGCCATTGGCATTGACATCCATCCTGACCATGCGAGCGTCGTACTCGTTGGTGGCATAGAATGGCTTGCCAGGAATGGCGGCTGAAAGGGCTGCCGTGCGCGCCAGGTCGTAGACACGCGGGATGATCGTCACGCCGTCGGGAGCCACGAAGCACTTCTTTGGCTGATAGACCGCCACGTCGTTGAAATCGTGGAAGTCGCGCCAGCGGTTGGAAGGATACAAGGCCTTGGCGACCGTTGACACGGATGCCATGTCGCGCTGCGGAAGAAGGGTTATGGTCTCCTCGGGATTTCGCGGGTCGATGGTGTAGACCATCATGTCGTAGCCGCTGTTGCCCCATCCGCTGAACGACGTGCCGTGAGAGTCGGGCAGTTCTTCAGCTTCCTGTTGCTTGCCATCAATCATCAAGCCTGGTTGTGGAGTGTATTGGAACAAGACGAGCAAGTTGTCCTTGGAATCAAAGGCTATGCTGCTTGGCTTCCACGGAAAATCGGCAATGAGCCTCAAGCCGCTGACAGGCGACCACTTGTAGACGCGGCGCATGCGCTGGTCGGTGAAATACACGTTGCCCTGACTGTCGGTGGCGGCACCACGGGCAAAGTCGAGGTCGGAAGCGACCTGCCGCACGTTGCCCTCGAATTTCGGGTTTTGCGAAGCCTCCTCGCCAGACACGTTCAAGAGCGCGAGCTCCCACGGCCTGACCTCGATGTTCTTGTCCTGGTCGTAGACAGAGATGTCGTTGGGATAAAGGGTCTGCGCGTAGTTGTGAAGGTTGAGGAAGGTGACGTTTTTGCAACCACGAATCCTCACGCCACTGTGGTAAGGAGTGTTGACGGCAATGACACGGAACATGTACAGGTTGGCGAACGTGATGTCGTGGCAATCGTCCATCTCTATTGGCTGACACTCGGAGCTCTCCACCGTCTCCTCTTCGGTCTGCATGCAGTAGACCTTCCAATTGGCCACATCGTTGAAGCGCACCTCGTTTCTCACATGGTGCTCTATGGATATGGCGTAAACGCGGCTTGGTGTAGAGGTGTGTTCCACATAGATGCCATTGGTGGCATACGTGTTGGCTGTCCAAATGTCCTTGAACGTTCCGCCGCCACCATCGGTCACCCAAAGGCTCCAGTGCTGGTTGTCCCATGCCAAATCCTTGCCTTGGGCCCTGACAGGATTGTCAGGCGTGCTGATTCTCCGCTTGCCGCCCCACCACTGAGGTTCCTTCTGCCCTGGCTTGGGTCGCCACATGCTGCCATGGCCGCCGACAAACTTCACGTCGTTGATGAGCGAGTTTTCTCCCGCCATCCATTTGATGCCCACGGCACGATAGTTGTAGGCACCAGTGTTGATGCCGATAGCGTTTATCACATTGTCGCCACCCTTCGACGACACCACCAGTGCCTGTGGCTTGCCAAAGCCACTGAAAAGCGGAGTGCTCTCGCCGATGAAGATTTGTGTGGCGTAAGGGTGCAAGCCTATGAGCTTAGTGGATTTGCGCATGACGAGAGGCGCCGTGACACGATACATTCCTTGTGGGAAATAGAGCACCTCATACTTGTCGATGGCGGCCTGGAGCGCCTTGGTGTCGTCGGTGGTGCCATCGCCCTTGGCGCCAAGGTCGAGCACGTTGTGCCAAACGGCCATGTCGGGCAACGGCTTGACATCCCTGTCGGCAAGCCTCGGAAGAGCCTTGACGGGTTCAATCTTGCATACGGTGCGATAGGTTGGCACGGAAAGCATATCGTCCATCTGCAACCCATGCGCAAACTCGTTGATGACGTAAGCTCCATGGGGTGCCGTGGTGACCTTGCCGCTTCGGGTGAACTTTATCAACGTGGGCACGTTGCGGCAATATACCTTACGCAGGTTTATCTGGTTGTTGCTGTTGTTCTCGTCGCCATTGACGATAGCCGGCCCCGACACGTTCTCAAACACGCTGTTCTCTATAAAGACCTTCTCCCAGAAGTTGTCGTCCGTCAAGAAGACCGTGGGAACGTTCTTGGCGCGCATGTTGACTATCGCGAGCCCAGACTCCTGGCTGCGTATGGCGGCCTTGCGTTGTCCCTCAAAACCGCAATCGGTCATCATGACCTGCCATCCAGGTGACGCCTT
>DAIOUH010000042.1:4655-5845 GCA_036751585.1 Prevotella sp.
GACGGGATGTAAATGGTGCGCGAGATGAGATACTTGCCTTCGGGAATGAAGAGAATGCCAAAGTTCTTGGTCCGCTTCACGTCATTGATGGCCTTTTGCAAAGCCTCGGACACGTCGGTGCGGCCGTCGGCCTTGACACCATAGCTCTTGGCATCGAAATAGGATGCCTCAGCGTCGCTTGGACGCTGAGTGTAAACGGAACGCAGCGTGGAAGCCACGCTCCCCATCACACCCAGCACCCAAACAATGCATATACTTAAAAACAACCTAAACTTGTTCATAAGAGAATTGAATTAGAATGCTATTTTCACTAATGGCCCATAGTTGAACCTGACAGTACCGACACCACTGACATCCGCCAATGCCCCTATGCGGAAATAATAATTCTTTCCAGTATACTTGAATGAGCCCTTGTCCTTGTCGAGGTCTATCTCCAACGTGTATTGCTTGGAGGCATCAATGTCCGCCGATGGGCTGAAGACCTGATGGTCGGTGCCGCTCGTAAGACCGAACCTCACGCTGTGGCCCACCCACATGTCGGAGAAGGCGAACAGTTGCAACTCGGAGAGCTTAACCTCTGGCTTGCCGCCCTCCACGGAAAACTTGGCTACAATCTTGTTGCCCTCGCGAGTGACCGACTGGTTGACAATCCTGATGAAAGGCGTCACCTGGAAGTCCTTGGTGTTGCCACCGGTCTTGAGCACGACATTGTCCTCGGAGAAGGGGAAGCAGTTGCCATTCTCATACCTTATATTATATGTGGCGGCAAAAATCATGTCGTTCTCATACTCGCCCGTGTTCTTGATCTTCCAGCCTTGGTTCTCCGGATTTTGGAATCCCTGCTCCACGACGGTCAGTCCACATTCTTGAATGTCCTGGCCCACCAGCTCGCCAGTTTTAGCATCGACCAACTTGCCTTTCACTTGGGCGTTGGGAGCGTCATAGTTGTCGATGCTGCATGAAGCCAGCGACAAGACGAAGAGCAACAGTGTCAATATAAACGTATTCTTTTTCATATTCTTGTTTTTAATGTAACGAATGGGGCAATGTGATATTGCCCGATTAACCATTCATATTTATATCCAACGAGACTAATATCCAGGATTCTGCACGAGACCGTTTGTCGAAGTGCCCGGTATGCTATGATAATAGCTCTGTGGCGCGAACGTGCGGCCGTTTTGCAGTTCATC
>DAIOUH010000042.1:5945-17216 GCA_036751585.1 Prevotella sp.
GGCGTGGTGCACGAATTGTTGTTGCTCGATACGGTCTTGAACTCCTCCATGTACTTGCGTACCGAGAATCCGCTCGTGGTGTAGTTGCCGTTCTCGCTGTTGCCTATGTTGCCGAAACCGGAATAGGAAGAAGCTCCCTCGCCACCAAAGGCATAATAGGTCTTGCCGTCCTTGCCTTGGGCCGACGTGTTGTTGTAAACGTAGACATTGCCTTTCTGGTCTATCAGTCCGCCTTGCATGATGATCTTTGTCCCGCCATATTCTGCTCCAGGCACGATGACGCTTGCCTGGAGACGCGCGTCCTTGTTCTTGAACGGCTCGGACAAGTCGTCGTACTCTATATACGGATCCGAAGGATTGACGCTCCCGGTAGCCTGGATATTGGAGACATTAGTCTCCTTGCCATCGGCGCGGGTCTTTATTGGCGCGCTCTTGCCCGTGCCATCGTCCGTGTAATCCTCATAGAGGTCAACAAGGTTGAGCGTGGGACTGAAGCGGCCATAGCGCAAGGCACCGGGGTTGAACTGCGCGAGACTGTAGAACAAGCTGTAACTGTGTCCTTGGTTGGTGTTGACCGAGCCATCGACATAACCTCGCGCCAGAATCACCTCATCGTCGGGAGTGTCGAGGAAGATTTGCTGGTAATTGCTTATCGCGTCGCTGACGCTTGAGGGGTTGGCTCCATGCAGCGTCTTGCCCGATTTGGCGATTATCTCGTCGCAAGCGTCAATGCACTGCTTATAGAAGCCGTTGGCCTCCGACTGATCCATGCCCACGAGCTTTTGGTTCACTGCCTCGCCTGCCAAGGGCGCGCGGTTCCAATATTTGGCTATTGAAGCGGCAAAGAGGGCGCATCTCGACTCCATGCCCAATGCCGCCCATTTGGTGAAGCGGTAACCGTCTTTCTTCTCCGGCAAGTCATTGGCTGCCTCGGCAAACTCATTGATAATGAACTTCCAAGTGTCCAACTCCGTGCTGCGTGGCACTTTCAGTTGCGAAAGGTTGGACGGGTCATAGTCGCCGTCTTGTGGCGCGGCGATGATTGGCACGCCACCATAGCGCTTTGCCAACCCGAAATAGATGTAGGCACGCGCGAACCTGGCCTCGGCAATGAGCCGCTTGCCGTCAGATTGCTCTATCTTGCCGCTTTCCATGGCTTGCTGGATGGTTTGGATGAATAGGTTCACCTGACGGATGTCACTGTAAGGCCAATAGGTGAAGCCTTCCGTCAAGCCCAAGCCACCTTCGGAGCGAGCCGCCTCATCGCTGAGGAAAGCGATGTTTGAAGTGCCGTTCACGCCATCGTAGCCACGCTGGTTGAATCCGGCGTTGGGACGAAACACGAAGTCTTCCATGGGCACCGTCGTGTATACCTTGGCGAGGAGAGCTTGGATTCCACCGTCTGTTTCAGTGAGCACACTGCCAGAGACCTTGTCTGTCGGGCTCAAGGTAAGGAAGTCGTCGCATGAGGTGAAACCAATCCCCACGCATGACAACATAACAGCTATAATATATTTTTTCATTTCAATAATCTATTATTGATGATTGTTTGTCTAATCAGAAGTTCACGTTCAGTCCTACGTTGTAGGACTTCATCAAAGGATAAGCCAAGCTGGCTCCCCAGTCGCGCTCCTCACGCTCTGGATCGGCGTTCTTCAACTGCGAGTTGCAGAAAGTGAGAAGGTTGAAACCGTTTACATATACCCTGCAACTGCTGATGCCAATCTTGGATGTCCACGCCCTTGGCAAGGTGTAGCCAATCTCCAAGCTCTTCAAGCGGAGATACGTGGCATTGGGGTTCCAGAATTCAATGGCGCCGTCGCCCCAAGAGTTTCCGTTGTCCTTAGTGCCGGAGAAGTCGCGGCGCAAGGCAGGATATTTTCCTGAAATCCACTTGGTATTCGGGTCGTATGGGTCATCGGTCACATTGGCAGTATGCCACCTGTCCATGTATTTAGCCATCAGGGTTGGGTTGGTCTTTGAACCATAACCGAACACGTCGTCGTTGGCATAGCCGATGATGAAGCCACCAGCGCCCTGCAACAATATGTTCATGTCGAAGCCCTTGTAAGCCAAGGCTATGTTCATGCCATATTGGAATGGAGGATTGGAACCCGTGGCGCGTGAAGTAGGTGTCATGTCATACATGTCGATGACTCCATCGCCATTGCGGTCAACAATGCGGAAAGAGCCTGGCAGCATCATGGAGTTGCCGTTGCCGCCACCGTAAAGAGGCGCGGTCTCAAGCTCGGCAAGAGACTGGAACCTTCCGTCCGTCTTCTGGATCCACATGCCATTGGAGTGATCCCAGAATCCGCCTATCGTGCGATGGTCAGTGCCATAGAGCCAACGGTTCATGGAACTGCTGTAAGCGGCGTGCTCCACATAGAGGTTCTTCGGGCGCACGTAAGTGAAGTTGGCTGAGACATTATAGGTGAAGTCCTTGCCTATCTTCCCTCGCGTGCCTACTTGTATCTCGATGCCCCTTGTCTCATTGGAGTTGATGTTCTCCTGAGGGAAGCTCGCGCCAAAGGTGTTGGGTATATCCATCAAGCGGTTGGCAAGCAAGCCAGTGTTCTTGCGGAGGAAGAGCTCCACCGTGCCATAGAACTTGCCGTTCCACAACTCCATGTCAAGTCCCAAGTTGGCAGTCTTTGACACAACCCATGAAAGATTGTCAAGCACGACACCCGGAGCCTCCATGCCCATTGTTTGCGAATTGCCGCCAAGCAGATAGCCAAGGTCCGACTTCGTGTATCCGGCTACATACTGGAAGGCACTGCCCGCGTCGTATCCGCTCTTGCCATAGGAGAAGCGGAGCTTGAGGTTGTTGACCCAAGGCAGGTTGTCCTTGATGAACTTTTCCTCGGAGGCTCTCCAACCGACGCTCATGGACGGGAAGAACGTCCATCTGTGTCCAGGCGCGTAACGGTATGAGCCATCGTATCTGCCTACCAATTCGAGGAGATACTTGCCAGCGTAGTCGTAGTTGGCACGTGCCAGGAAAGCGGCAAGACGGAACTCGTTGCGGTATCCGCTGTTGGTTGCCGTGCTCGCGTCTGCCTGGTTCAAGATGTCGTTGCTGTAGAATCCGGCATAATCGCGCGCGCCTTGCAATTCGTCGTAGCGTCCCGTCGACGCTTCCATCACGGCTGTCGCCGCCACATGATGCTGCCCGAAGGTGTGGTCATAGTTTGCTTGCAGCCTGCCATAAGCCTTCTCGTAGATGCCCATCTGACTGGAATAATGGTTTATGCCATAGGTCTTCGTGGGCGTGTCCGTGAAGTAGTCGTACAGTTGGTATGCTTTTTGCAGCTGAGTGTCGTTGTAATGATGTCCCTGGTATGAGCCCAATGCCGTGAGCGACAGGCCATCGACATACGGGAGTTTCCATGTCAGGTCGACATCCACCTTATAGTCCAGTTCCCTGTTCCTGCGATAACCGTCAATGTCGGGGTCCGTCAATGCGGCGGCGTTCTTGCTTTCTGGCTGAATGTCAGAGAAATGGTTGGTTGAGCCAATGGCGTAAGGTCCAACGCCACGGTCGTTGACCAGCAACGTCTTGTAGGTCCACTGGAAGTCCTCGCGTGGACGCTGCGTCCTGTTCCAACGGCCTCCGAACTTGACGTTCATGGTAAGGTTTTTCGACAAGTTGGCAGTGATGTTGCTCCGCATGGTTATTCTCTCATAATACTGCACGCCGCTCTTGAGCAGTCCCTCGTCGCGGTTGTAGCCAAGGCTCGTGAAATACTTCACGCGGTCGGAGCCGCCTCTCACCGACACGTCATGGGATGTCTGGAACGCGGTCTTGTTCATGTACATGTCGAGCCAGTCCCAGTCTTGATAGCCTGGCTCGCCCGTGCGATACTTCTCCAAGAGGTCGTCAGTGTAGACCTGCGCCTTCTTTCCATTGCGTGCCATCTCGTTTTCCATGAGGCGGAAAGTGTAAGCGTCCACGGTCTTCTCCATGCCCGTGGCTTGCTTGAGCCCGAACAATCCCGTATAAGACACATGAGCCTTCTCCGCCTTGCCTTGCTTGGTGGTGATGATTATCACGCCATTGGCTGAGTTCATTCCGTAGATCGCGGCGGAAGCGTCTTTCAATATGGAGATGTTTTCTATGTCGTTGGAGTTGAGCTGTGCCAATTCGCTCATTTCCGCGGTGACGCCATCGATGACCAGCAAAGGCTCGCCATAGCCGCGTATGCTTATCATGTTGTCGAATGTGCCTGGCTCACCTGTCTTCTGCCTGATGAGCAATCCTGGCATCTTGCCTTCGAGGTTATTGATAAGGTTCTCCGTCTTTGTCGACACGATGTCCTTGGAGCCTATCGAAGTCACGGCACCGGTAAGCGACGATTTCTTTTGCGTGCCATAGCCCACGACGACCACTTCGTTGAGGGCCTTGCTGTCAACCTGCATCGTCAACTTTATGTTGCGCGTGTTTCCCACCTTCACTTGCTTGGTCTGATAACCCACATAACTGATGACCAACGTCGCGGAAGACGGGACATTGGGAATGGTGAAGTGACCGTCGAGGTCGGAAATGGCCCCAGTACTTGAGCCTTTTATCAACACGCTGGCTCCAACAATCGGTTGACCATTCTCATCAAGGATCGTTCCTTTTACCGCAGCGTCGTTTTGCGATACCGCCTGTTGTCCCTGCACATGGGGCAAGGGAACGGCGTTTGCAGGACTTGGAATCTGCAATCCGAAAACTATTAAGCCAGAGACAAATAATACATTCTTTCTCATAGCGTCAATTTTTAGATTAAGTTATTAGATTAACAAATAATGCCGCAAATTTATGCAACAATGCATTAAACGATGTTGGATAATTGACTTGAAAAGGGCAAATAGATATTTGCACCACCTTTTTCGGCAAAAAACAAACCTTGTCGATATTTCACCTCCAATCTTTCAAAAACGCCCTAAACGACCGCAAACCGTCTGATTTATTACCTGCAATAATCCTTTTCAACCTTTTTCGTATTATTTTCGACCTCTCATCATCGGAAATACACTAATATTGCATTGGCAAAATGGAACCACTCATTAAAACATCAATCATAATAAATGAAAGACACGACCTACATGAAAGACGATACCTATATAGGAATTGACCTTGGGGGCACAAAGCTGCTTATAGGCGAGGTTAGCCGTGAGGGTAAAATCCTCAGGGAGAAACGTTACCCCTCCGATTTAGGCAGCCAGCAGATAGCGGCACAGTTGATAATAAATAGCCTTGCCGACTTCATGAAAGATGATGAAGGCGGCACTCACACCTTGGCCATTGGCGCCGGCATGCCTGGACGTGTCGACGCCAGCCAAGGCGTTTGGCTGCAAATAGACCCCAATCGCACATCGCCTCTCCAACTGAGCAAGATGCTTGAAGAGCGTTTTGGCCTGCCATGCTTCATCGACAACGACGTGAAGAGCGCGACGCTCGCGGAGCAACGCTGGGGTTATGGTCGCGTCTCAAAGAACTTCGTGTATATTAATGTAGGGACAGGTGTAGGTGCCGGCATAGTCGTTGACGGGAGGATAATATATGGTTATCATTGGGACGCGGGCGAAGTGGGCTACACTTCTTCCGGAATAAACGCCGACCTGTCCGACCCTGGGCAATACAGCTACGTTGAAGCCGTGGCTTCCGGAGCCGGCATGGACTGCCTCGCGAGGAAACTCAGAAAACGGCACGACACGCGGTTGACCTTCCCCACGGACAGGAGAATAGACATAAAAGAGGTGTTCCGACTGGAGCAAGACGGCGACGAGCTTTGCCGCGTGATTGTTGAGCAAGCCACGCAAGCCTTGAAGACGCTGATAGGAAACATCGCCCGGACCATAGACCCGGAATATATCGTGCTGGGTGGCGGCGTGGTGGCAGACGGATTCCTGCTAAAGAAGATGCGCCCCTCGTTTAACGGCAACTCTTTCCGTTTTGTCAAGGACAACATAGTTCTCACAAGGCTCAACGGCCACCAGACGGGATTGCTCGGCGCCGCGGCAATGGCAATGAAAGGAACGGGAAAATAAAAAAAGAAAAAGATGAACACAATCACAATATTTGACAAAGAAGAGAGTTTTTATAGAGAAGCGGCATTACGGGTCGCCCAAGGCATACTGCTGAAGCGGAACGCCGTAGTCGGGCTCTCCACCGGGCGCACGACGAAGCGCATACACCAAAAGCTCGCGGAGATAATCACTGCGCTGGGTATCGACACCAGCCAAGCCACTTTCTTCGGCGTCGACGAGGTGGTCGGCGTGCCAAGGTCTTACTCCGGGGCGTGCTACACGATGCTGCGCACCGAGCTATTGGACTCGCTCGACATAGCCGATGACCATTTCCTCATGCTCCCCACAAGCCGTGACGCTTACCCCGAGGCTTGCCAACGGTTCACCGAAGCCTTGGGGCAATCAGGCGGGATAGACATCCTCATGCTTGGGCTGGGCGAGAACGGGCACCTGGGCTTCAACCAGCCTGGCACGCCATTCGGCAGCACCGCCTGGCTCAGCAAGATGGACCCGGAACTGGACGCACGCATACACAGGGAGACCGCCACGCCAAGCGACCAACAGCTCGGAGGCGCGACATTGGGGTTGAAGGACATGATGCGCGCACGCAAGATAATGCTCGTGGCCAACGGCGAGCGCAAGGCTGCCATAGTGAAGAAGATGCTGCGCGGTCCCGTGACACCCGACGTGCCGGCTTCAATATTGCAATTACACCCAAACTGTGAATATCTTTTAGACGCGGAAGCAGCGAAAGAACTATGAAAAGACACGACAACGCGACAAGCTATTTGTGGCCTTTCGCCACGATGGTATTTCTCTTTTTTGTCGTCGGTTTCCTCACGACGGCAAACATGCAGTTTCAGACACCCCTGAAAGAGGCGTTCCTGTCGGGGGCTGGAAGACTCAAAAACTCACTCACGCTGCTCATCACCTTCTCGTGGTTCGTGGCATACCCCGTCTTCGGATGGATTGGGGGCAAGTGGGTGTCAAACAAGGGGTATCAGCACACCATGACCCGCGGACTCGTGCTGATGACCGTTGGCGTGGCGTTGTTTGTCTTGTCCGCGGCAAGCGCACGCTGGGACACGCAGTTCAACACCCCACTGCCAGTGGGCTATTACATCTTCCTCTTGGGCTCCTTCCTCACGGGAGGCGCGGCAACGGTCCTTCAGGTCGTGATAAACCCATACCTCGTGGCTTGCGACATACCCCACACCCAAGCCGTGCAGCGAATGGCCATCGGAGGCTCGTCAAACGCCATCGGCACCGTGATAGCTCCTTATTTTGTCGCCGCTATAGCTTTCAACAACGTCTCGATACAAGATGTCAACATCGGGCAAGTGCTCACGCCCTACGCCGTATTGGCCCTCGTCATCTTGGCGACGACACTGCTTTTCTCGCGGTTCCACTTGCCCGACATGGCCGACACCCACGCCAACGAGCAAGAGAGGCTTGACAAGAGCGTATGGTCTTTCAAGCACTTCCGCCTCGGTGTCGTGGCCATCTTCTGCTACGTGGGCTGCGAGGTGTGCATAGGAGGCAACATCAACCTGTATGTGGTTCAAGACTTGAAAGGCTCCGTCGCCGAGGTAGCTGGCATGGCCACGGCTTATTGGGCGCTGATACTCCTTGGTCGACTCCTGGGCAGCACCCTGCGCACCGTCAGTCCCCGTGTGCAGTTGTCGATAGCCACGACAGCCGCTTCCATCCTAATAGTCCTTGGCATAATCTTGCAAGAGCCGTGGCTGCTCGTGGCGGTGGGATTTTTCCACAGCATCATGTGGGGATGCGTCTACACGCTCGCCATATCCGGACTGGGTAAATACACGGCATCCGCTTCCGGCGCGTTCATGACGGGCGTATGCGGAGGGGCGGTGTTCCCCTTGGCACAGGGATTCATCGCCGACATCAACGGCCTGTGGAGATGGTCGTGGCTGCTCGTGCTCGCGGGAGAGATAGTGATGTTATGTTATGCCTTTTGGGGCAGCAGGAATAAACAACAACCAATATGAAAAGAAACATAATCTTGGCGTTGGCGTTGGCCATCGGCACCGACATGGCACAAGCGCAAACGTTTCCCTTGCCGCTTGACAGGAGCAAGTCGACGGAAGGCATGATGGCGAAAGACCCCGTGCTGAAGGCTTACGAGGTGGGCGGATTCAAGATGGTCGTGCCCATAGAGACTGGCAAGCGGGCACAAGGCGGCGTGGGCGACCCCGACTATGCCATATTCGGGACTGTGAGCCACGACATAGACCTCGGAGGCAAGGACTTGAGCCAATACAACCGTATCGTGGCGGAGATAATGCCCATCTGCGAGGGACAGGGGGTGATGAACCTCAACCTCTATGTTGACAACTATCCGGCTTCCGGCCTTGGTGCCCATCTTATCACTCTCGACAACAACCGCTGGAACACCATGTTTTTTGACATCTCAGGCATGCGGAGGGATCATGTCAACCGCTTGCACTTCTACACCGACCAAAAAGGGCGCAACCTCTTCTTGGGAAAGGACCTCACTTACGTGGTAAAGAACATCCGGTTTGAGAAGACGGCGGCAAGCTATCCCGACAAGGGTTGGGCGACAGCGCCCGGGGCAATAGCCTACTCCATGAGCGGCTACTTGCCTCACGGCAGGAAGACCGCGCTGATGGGTTTCTCGGCGACCTCTTTCCGCCTCGTGGACACCAAGACGGGCAAGGTGGCTTTCAAGGCGAGCACGCGGACGGTGAGCAACACCCTGGGGACGTTTCGCGTTGCCGACTTCTCCTCATTGCAGAAGCCTGGGTCTTACCGCATCGAGTGTGGCACCCACCGCACGGAGCCTTTCCTCATAGGCGACGACGCTTTCAAGTCTTCCCTCTGGAAGGTTCTCAACTACATCTACTGCCAAAGGTGCGGCGTGGCGGTCGATGGCATACACGGCAGTTGCCACAACGACGTGTATTCGGTTCACGACGGGCGCAAGGTCAGCTACGGAGGCGGTTGGCACGACGCGGGCGACCTCTCGCAACAGACGTTGCAGACTGCCGACGTGGCATTCGCCCTCACGGAGGCTTACGCCCACGAGCGGAAAGCTGACACGGCCTTGGCAAGAAGATTGAAGGCGGAGGCTGAGCACGGGTTCCGCTTCGTGCTGCAACAAAGGTTGGGCAATGGATGGCACGCGTCAAGCATAGGCTTGCTCCATTGGACCGATGGCAAGCCCGGCACTGCCGATGACATAACGACTGTGAGGACACAAGACTGCGCCTTCGACAACTTCCTCTATGCCGGCTACGAGGCTTTCGCCGCCAAGCGGCTCGACAGCGACCTGTCCGGCAAGCTGCGCGACGCCGCCATTGAGGATTACGCCTACGCGCGGCAGCGTTTCGCGAAACAGGGTTACGACAACTTCCCGCACATGATGGAGCATACCTACAACACGTCGCATAGCCTCTTCCACGCCGTCATGTCGTGGGCGGCAAGCCAAATGTTCAGGCTGACAGGTGACAAGAGTTATGCCGGCGACGCGGCAGCCTACGCGCGCTACCTGCTCCAGTGCCAAGCCACGGGGGCTAAGACCCCCTTGCTCAACGGATACTTCTATCGCGACTCCACGCGGACCGTCCCCGTGCATTTCATTCATCAAAGCCGTGACCAGATGTTTGCCTTGGCTCTTGTGGAGCTGTGCCAGACGCAACCTCACGGTGCCGACTATCAGGCGTGGCGCAAGAGCCTGACCCTCTATGCCGAATACCTGAAAGCCCTGATGCCTTACGCGAGTCCATACAACATGCTGCCCAGCGGCATCTGGCAAGACCATGAGTACAACGACGGCGAGGGCTTCACAAGGCTACACCTCTTCGCGCCAAGCAACGCACGAGAACTCTACGACAAGCAGCTCGTCCTCGGCGAGAGGATAGACGACAATCACTATCTGCGGCGATTCCCAATCTGGTTCAGCGTCTTCAACGGCAACGAGGCAATACTACTCTCCACCGCGAAGGCGGCGGCCGCCATGGGCAACTACCTGCACGACAAGCAGCTATCGCAGATAGGCATGGACCAGCTCTACTGGACCGTGGGCCACAACCCCTTCGCCCAATCGCTCATCTATGGCGAAGGCCACAGATACCCCTCGATGGACAGCTTCTCCTCGGGCGAGATAACGGGCGAGATGCCGGTGGGCATAAGGGCGCAAGCCGATGCCGACGCGCCTTATTGGCCAAGCACCAACAACGCCTGCTACAAGGAGGTGTGGGTGACATCGGCTGGAAAATGGCTGTCGCTGCTCGCGGAATATTGACAAACGGATTATAAACAAGGACACAGGAAATGCTACAAACCATCGCGATAATGTGCCTTCTTGTCAGCAACGTGATACTCTTGATATTGTTGCTGAGGAAGGAAGATCGAAAACGAAAGGAGAGTGCTTCTGACTCAGCGGAGCCGCCTTTGATTCCGCCTGTCCCGAAAAAGGAGGCGGATGGCGAGGACGGTGCCGTGGACGCGTTGGTGCTGGTCGTGGAAGACGACGCGGCGCAACGCGACTATGTGGTAAGGGCCTTGGCGAGCGAATACAAGATAATAACGGCGCAAAATGGGGGCGAGGGTCTCGACATGGCGACCTCGCAGTGTCCCGACATAGTGATTACCGACATCAGCTTGCCTATAATGAACGGCTATGAACTGTGTCGCCGCTTGCGTGGCAACATAGAGACGAGCCATATAGCCATCGTCATGATCTCGGGCATCAGCGAGCGCGAGAATGTCATCTATGGCTTGGAGTCGGGAGCCGACGACTACATCTGCAAGCCTCTCGACATGGGGGTGCTCAAGGCGCGCATACGCAATATATGGAAGACGCGCCAGCGCTTGCAGGAAGCCTTGGCGAAGATGGATCTCACCGAGCAGATAGACTACAAGAGCAAGCTCGACCAAGAGTTCATGCAGAGGCTGCACGACATCGTGTGCGCGCAATTGTCAAACAGCGACTTCTCCGTCAACGACCTGTGCAAGGAGATGGCCATGGGGCGCTCTACCCTATTCAGCAAACTGAAATCAATCACCGGCCACAGCCCAAACGACATCATACGCATGATAAGGCTCAACAAGGCCAAGGAGCTCTTGGCATCCCACGCCTTCACGGTGAGCGAGGTAGCGGCGAGGGTGGGCTTCGCCGACCCGAAATATTTCTCCACTTGTTTCAAGAAGCAGTTTGGCACAAGTCCATCAAAACTTTAATTCTATATTGATCATGGATACATTCAT